>JAADIZ010000144.1 GCA_013151055.1 Campylobacterota bacterium | reverse complement strand
TCATCATGAAGAAAATAAATTATCCTCTTGATACTGTGCATGGTTTTGAATATAAATTAAATCAATATTTAGAATTAATAAGAAACATAAAATGCTCTGACACATTGAATTTAAAAAAGTTAGGGATAAAAAAAGAGAGAATTAGCACAACTCGCGAGGGTTTATATATCTTCGATGAAATTTGCAAAGAACTTGAAATAAAAAATATAATAACTTCAGGTGTTGGTGTAAGAGAAGGTGTCTATTTATGTGATTTATTGAGAAATTCAAATCACTTATTTAGTACAAATTTTAAACCAAGCCTTAGAAGCTTAACGGATAGATTTAGCGCAAAAGAGAGACAAAACCAATCTATGGTTAGATATGCTAAGGATCTATTTAAAACCCTTTCCTATATACATCAAATTGATGATAAGTATCTAGATATATTAACTACTTCTGCAAAATTATACAATATAGGAATCTGGCTCAACTTTTATCAAAAAAACTTACACAGTTTCTATTTTATTATCAACGGTTTAAATTATGGATTTTCTCACAGTGATAAGATTTTAATTGCTATGCTTATAAAATACCATATGAAAAAACTTCCGTCAACTGAAGACTTAAAAGCTTATGAAAATTTGTTACCTGATATAAAAATTGTTAATTGGCTTAGTTTTATACTCTCTTTATCAAATTGTTTACATAAAGATTTGATAGATGATAAATTTACTTTTAAATATGAAAATCATACCTTGCATATAAAATCCAGTAAAAAACTTTATCTTGCAAAAGAGTGCATAAAGAAGCTAGCAAAGCCAGCCTCTTTTGCTATAATTTTAGAATAAAATCCCTAGAATTGTCGTCCCATTGTGAATTCAAAAGACGAAGTATTGTCTCCAGTTTTTGTCAATAATGGAGTTGCAAATATCAAATTTATAGGTCCCATCGGAGATACCCACTCTAAACTTAGACCAGTTCCAGCTCTTTTTATATTTAAACTGTTTTCGCCAATCATCCCATAATCAAAGAATAGTGCACCTCTTAACTTTACTCTTTGAATTAGTGGAAAATCTGCTTCAACACTATTTGCAAACATCATTTTTCCACCAAGAAGATCACCACTACTATTTTTAGGTGAAATTGATCTTGAAGCATATCCTCTGACAGTACTAATTCCCCCCATATATGCTTTTTCTGCTATAGGGAGGTATCCATTATCAATAATATAGTCAAATCTAGCTCTATATCTCAAAATCAAATCATAATCAATCTTATCGTTTAAGCCATAAAAGTAAGCAAATTTTCCTCTTGTTTTTAGAAATTTTTCATCTCCTCCAACACCAGCAAATTCTGTACTAAGTGATGCCCTTATACCTCTTCTTGGCAAATAATAATCATCGGTATTGTTAAATGAAACACTTGGTGTTATCGCACTTTTCAATACTTTATCAGTTGTATATAAAGCTGGATTTAATGTAGAAGACAGATTGCTTAGTTTTGAGCTTTCAAGGTTGTATCCTACTGCACCTCTCCATTTTCTTCCAAATTTTCTTCCAAGTGTTAAGCTAAATCCAGCAGTATCTTGATCATAAGTGGTGTAACTGTTATTTGACCTGTATATACTTCCGCTTAAGCTGTAAATTGAGTCAAAAACTCTAGGATTTGTAACAGAAATTTTTCCGCTCAATTGAGAATTTGATCTATCGATGCTAACTGTGGTTTTTATACCTGAGCCAAATATATTGCCGTCAGATAAATTTGCACTAAGCAATAATCCATCAGATGACCCATATCCAATTCCTCCACCTATAGATGAAGTTCTCGCCTCTTTTACAGTCACGAGCAAATCTATCTTATTTTCACTTACTCTTATTTCTTTGATGTTAGCATCTTCAAAATAACCAGTTCGCTTTAAAGCATTTTTGGAATCTTGCAAATCTGTTCTGCTATATAAATCTCCTGGTGCTAAATATACTTCTCTTCTTACTACTCTGTCTATTGTTTTTGTATTACCTGAAATTCTAACATCATTTATGTAAACTTTTTCTCCGGGATATACCATGAAAGTGATATTAGCAGTATGTGCTTTTTTGTTCGTCTTAACATTTGGATTTACTCGAACGAATGCATATCCTAAATCTGCTATATCTCGTCTTACCGTCTTTATATCCTTTCTTAACCTCTTAGAGCTAAACATTTGACCAGTTTGAAGACGCAAATCTGACAATACTTTTTTTACATCAATCAAGCCTTTTGGAACATTTATATTTATTTTATCGACATGATATTGTTCGCCCTCTTTTATAGAGTAAGTTATCTCAGCAGAATAACTATCCATATAAGCTTTTAAAAATGGATTGCTAACTTTTGCATCTAAATATCCATGTCTTAGATAATAATCTTTAATTCGTGCTGGGTCATATTGTAAATCATTTATTCTAAGTTCTCCGCTATCAAATCCCCACATCCAAGAGAGATATTCAGCTTGTTTGTTTGCTATTGATGATCTTACATCGCTATAATTAAATTTTTTAGCTCCACACAACCTTACTGTTTTTATAATTATTTTTTCGCCTCTATTGATTATGAGACTTAGTGACAGTGAACTTTTATTTAATTTTTTCGTAGTAGTTTCTACAACTGTATTAAAATAACCCTTGTTTTCATAATACTGTTCCACTCTTCTTTTTGCAAGTTTTAATTTTTCTTCATCAAAAATTTCACCTTTTTTGATACCCAATGTCGCTTTAACAGTTTTTTTATCATTATTGCCAATACCGCTTATCTTGATATTTGCAATTACTGGTTTTTCCACAACAGTTATAACGAGATTTCCATCATTTTCACTCACTTCTATATCTTTAAAAAACTTTTGTTTATATAAATCTTGAATACCTTGATCTATTACATTTATATCTAAAGTATCGCCTTTTTGAATATTCATAATCTCTTTAGCAATACTAGGAGAGAGGTGAATTAAACCGTCAAATTTGATACTTTTTATCGTAATCGCATAAAGTGAAGAAGCTAAAATAAATCCTGATAGTAATATTTTATTCATTAAAAACCCTAATTTAATATTTAATCGTCATAAAAAAAAGATATAATACCATTTTTGGAATTAATTAATTGTTAAAGGTTGTAATATGAAGATAGGAATAATTGGATTAGGTCTTATGGGCGGCTCCTTGGGACTTGGACTTAAACATATAAAATTTGTATCTAAGATTTGTGGGTTTGATCACAATTTATCACATTGCGAAGAAGCGATAAAACTAGATTTAGTTGATGAAATTGTCACATTTAATGAAATCAAAAAATGTGATATGATTTTTTTGGCAATTCCTGTTGAAGCCATCATAAGTGTACTGCAAAATTTAACTGATATTCCAAAAACTACGACAATTGTTGATCTAGGAAGCACGAAAGAGAAAATCATCAAAAGTGTTCCAAAAGAGATAAGGGAAAATTTTATCCCAGCTCACCCGATGGCTGGAACGGAAAAATTCGGTCCAAGTGCGGCCATAGAAAATTTATATCATGACAAAGTTGTGGTATTGTGCAACATGAGCGAACGAGGGGATGACCATAAAAACAGAGCTATTCAGATATTTTCTCATATTGGCATGAAGATAGTATTTATGGATGCGATAGCACACGATAAACATGCTTCTTTTATCTCTCATTTACCGCATGCCCTAAGTTATGCTCTAGCAAATAGCGTCATGGGCGAAGAAGAGCCAAAAAGCATACTATTGCTTGCTGGTGGCGGATTTAGAGATATGAGTAGAATTGCAAAATCTTCACCTATCATGTGGACAGATGTTTTTAAACAAAATAGAAAAAACCTCTTAAATTCGATAGAACTTTTTGAAAAAGAATTGGGCAAATGCAAACAAATTATAAAAGAGGAAAATTGGGAAGAGCTGGGAAAATGGATGGGAAAAGCCACTACTTTACATAAAATACTCTAGCTAGCCCAAACTCTTTAAAAATTCAAGTAAACCAGTGATAATTTCTTGAGGATTTGGTGGACATCCATTGATATGGTATGCTATCGGTAGCCCTAATGACTTAGCTCCTTTTATAGCAAAATTTTCTTGAAAAACCCCTTGCAAAAGTGGGCAATCTCCTAAAGTTACTATATATGCGGGTTGTGGCATTTGCTGATAAACATTTAGTATATGATGATACATATTTGCACTTACAACACCACTTAAGAGTATTATGTCAGCATGTCGTGGGCTCGCAACAAAATGCATGCAAAGTCTTTCTAAATTATAATATGGGTTTGAAAGTGCATTGCATTCAGCTTCGCAAGCATTGCAACTTCCACTACTTACCATTCTAATAGCCAAACTTCCTGCAAATTTTTTGCCAATTACACTTTTTAACTCTTTTTTAATCTCTTTTAGTTTGCTGTCACATTCAAGGTTTTTAGTAGAAATTGGGTTTTTTACTCTTTCTTGCCAAAATTTTATCATAAATCATTTCCTGCATAACTCAAATCACAACTTTTATTTATCAAAGGAAAGTCCGCAATTATATCTTTTTCCATCATCAAATAAAGAGCTTGCCAATTTATAAAACTTGCATCTCTTGTATAAAATCTATCAATTTTACCATTTTTAAGTTTTATAAACATAAAAAGTTCGCCTATAGAGCTTTCAACATAGCTCATATACTCTGCGTCATCAAATTTTATCGGTTTTTCTATTTTTGTAAAACCATCAATAAAGTTTCTAATCAAGCCAATAGAATTATATATCTCTTTTATTCTTAATTTAAATCTCGAAGCTACATCGCCAACCAATTCATTTTGCAATACAAAACCGTGTTTTTTGTAAAATTCATTATTTCTTGCATCTATTTTTTCACCACTTGATCTTGCTATAACCCCTAAAACACAGTAACTTTTTGCTTTTTGTTTACTTAAAATACCTGTAAAATCAAATCTATCCCATAAAGAAGGAATATCAATAATCCAATCTTCAAACCATCTTACTTTTTTTTCTAAAGTATTTAAAAAATTTAAAATCTTTTGTTTATCATACTTTTTAACTTCAAATCCAACACTTCCAAATCCAAACCTATGCCCGCTTAATTCTTGCAAAAGCACTCTTGTATCTTCAGACAGCTTAGATGCAAAAGATAGAGCTGCTCCAAATCCTGCATCATTTGGCATAAAACCCATATCAGTGAGATGGTGTATAATTCTCTCTAATTCCAGAAGTAAACAGTGATATTTTTTCAGTTTTTCATCATATTTCAAATCACTAGCTTGCTTTACGATATCAAACCAAGCTAATTGATAAGCTATGCTTTCGTTTCCGCTTATCCTCTCAATTATCTCTTTTGCCTCAAGCAAATTTTTTCCCTCAAGAGTTTTTTCTATGCCTCTGTATGTATAAAAATGCCTAACTTCGAGGTGAAGCATTCTCTCTCCCTCTTGAGAAAAATGGAAATGACCTGGTTCGATTATACCTGCATGGATAGGACCCACAGCTACTTCAAAAACACCCTCTCCACCTACTGTTTCGTATTTGTATGGTTTGAATTCTCTAAATTCTATATCTTTTTCGACAAACTCTTTTCGCATTGGATAAATATTTGGAAACCTTTCATGATGCACAAGAGGTCTATTGTCATATGCACCTTCTATTTTTATACCAAAATCATCTTTTATCTTTCTTTCAAACCAAGTTGCAATTGTATATTTTGAAGAGATTGATTTTAAAATAGGCTCATCTTTATCTAGCATTTCTCTTTGTATTTCATCATCAAAAACCGTAACTATTTCAAAATTATCACTATTTTCGATGGCAAATCTTGCTATTAATCTTTGTGCTCTCATAACTCATCTTCTTTATCTATATATTCACTTATTACTTTTGGCAATTTTGTTGGATTTATAATTTTAAACTGCTTATTTACACTAGTCAAACCAAAAGTCAAACTAATATCTGCTTTTTTTACTCCAAACTCTTTGGCTAAAAATTTTATCATGTATTCTGTAGCTTTTCCATTTTCTGCGGCTGCTTTTATAGCAATTTTTAGTTGATTTCCTCTTACTTTTCCTATCTTATCAACTTTGGCAGATGGTGTTCCTAAAACATTTAAAACCAAAGTTTTATCTTTAAAATGAAAAAATCTATCTTCTCTCATTTACGAAACCCCTCTTAAAAATTCAAAACTCCAAGGTGTAAGTAAAACCATCAACGAAATTGCAAATATGATAAGTGCTAAAACTTCATTGCCATATACTACTTTTGTTTCTTCTTTTCCCTCATATTTCATGGATTGATAAATCTCTATAAACTTATAAAAAATGATAGAAAGAAGAATCAATAAAATTATTATGGCTCCAATCATTAATAATAAATGTTGATGAAGTTTAGCTATATTTACCATGGCTGCAAAACCATACAATTCTGAAAAAAACATAGGACTTGGTGGCAAAGAGACAATACTTAGTAAAAATAGAGCAGTTAAAAAATAGAAAATTTTTCCTTTAATTCCCCTATATCCTCTAAGTGCGCCTGCTATTTTGTATTTTCCACTTGACTCTAAAATACCTGTAGATAAAAATAGAGCTGGCTTTAAAAATGCATGTGCCCCAAAATGTAAAAGGGCAGCAAAGATACCACCACTTGCCCAAAAAAGTGCGATTAATGCCATGTGCTCAACTCCTGAGAGTGAAAAAAGTCGCATAAAATCTTTTGCACGATATATCAAAAAAGAGACGATAAAGATGGTCAATATTGTATAAATAAAAACAAATATAAACACATGTAGCAAATCAACTGCTTGTGCAATTTTACTAAATCTAAAAAAGCCTATCATGACTGCACTTTCTAAAATACCACTAAAAAGTGCAGCAACGGGATAAAATGATGCTCGTTCTATATTTGCTAGCCATAAATTCATAGGAAAAAAACCCATCTTTATAAACATTCCCAAAGTTGTAATAGCAAAACCAATTTCAAACAAAAATGGTGATTTTATCTCTTTCGCATGTTCTAATAAAGATGAAAAAATCATAGCGTCTTCGCCTAGTATCGGCTTAGCACTTGCATAAATCAAAATGATTCCAAAAAGTATAAGCGAAATTGCAATGGCACCAACTATCATATAATTCCAAGCTTCTTTTCTAGCCATGGCAGTATTATTTGTTTTTATCATATACACTGTGCTAAGAGTTGCAGTTTCTAGTCCAATCCAGTACAAACCCATATTGTTTGCCAAAATTGACAATGTCAAGCCTATCCAAAATATTGCAAAAAAACGATAAAATCTTGAGTATGCTTTTTTACTTATCTTAACATGTAGACCCAAAGTGCTCATGGCTAGAGTAACACAAATTGCTACAATAGAAGAAACTAGCATTATGTATGCACTTAAATCATCTGCGACTAAATATTTTCCTATAACGCTATAAGGCCTTGGAAGAAAAAATAATTTTATAGAAGGAAACAGTATCAACAGTGAAGTTACAGGCAAAATATACTTTGATTTTTCAATATTACTAAATGATAAAATTAGCATGATAATCGCTGGCAAAAGTAAAAGATAAATCACTCTAAGCCCTCCTCTTCTTCTTGATGAAAAAGAAGATTTATGATGACAATTGCCATCAATAAATCAAAAAATATACCAAGCTCGATAAGCATAGGCATCCCGCCTGTTGCTGTTGTTCCAAGTAAAAACAGTGAATTTTCAATCGTCAAAAACCCTATGATTTTAGGTGCTATATTTTTATGCTCTATCATGAGAAGTAGTGATAAAAATAGAGCAGAAATACTAATAGCAACATAATTTGCATTTGATACCATCATATTTGTGATAGGCTCAGCCAAATAAAATGTAAAAACCAATAAAGCAGGAATTAGCATAATTGAGTAATGAATTTGTACATTTGGTTTTATTTGTCTTGATAAACCAAATTTTACACTAACTTTTTTCAATATATATGGAATCAAAATAGCTTTTAGTACAAGAGTAAGAAATCCGCTCAATATCATCGTATTGTCATTTATACTATATCCTATAGTTATCGCTAAGAGTGCCAAAGATAAGGAATTTAGAGAGTACCAAAGTATAAGCCTATATAACCTCATGGTAAAGAGTGCTACTATAAGAGTGGCGATAAAGAGGCCGATTAAAAAACTTGTCATTTACACTCCTAACACATAAAATGTGATCAATGATAAAAATGCAAATACTATAGCAATTCCTAGCAAATTTGGAATTTTAAAAAGCCTTAATTTTGCAGTATTCACTTCCAATAAAGCAACCAATAAAGCGATAAAAAAAAGCTTTAGGATAAAAACCAATACACCCAAAATAATCGGGAGATGTAAGCCAAAAGGCATAAATAGTGATGCAAACATTGAGGAAAATATCATAAACTTTATACTACTTGCACTCTCTATTAGCATTAAATAAAAACCGCTCAAATCAAGTATCATAGCCTCATGAACCATTGTCAATTCAAGATGAGTCTCAGGATTGTCAACTGGAATTCTACCATTTTCAGCAATCAATAAAATAAAAAAACTAATTCCCGCAAATATAAAACTAGCCATATGTTCAAATGGAAAATGGTTATTTAAATTTATACTAGCTTGCCCAACCCCAAGATTATCAGCCATCAGCGAAACACTAAATACGGTCAAAATCATGGCGGGCTCCGCTAAAGCTGAGATAAAAGCTTCGCGACTGCTTCCAAGACCACCAAAACTACTCGCACTATCAAGCCCCAAAATCATAAGAAAAAAAGTCGAAAGTGAAATTAGTCCAGTAATTGTAAAAGCATCAATGAAGCTCACAAAGTATTCACCCTTTACAATCGGCGGCAAAAAGAACAGAGTCAGTATAAGTGGTGACAAAACTAAAAAGGGAGCCATTGAAGTGATGGAGCTCGTCTCTTTTGAAACGATAATCTCTTTACTTAAAAGTTTCGAAAAATCTCTATACCCTTGAAAGATAGAGATTGGTTTTTTATACAGTAATGTCATTTTTACCATCTTCATAAAACTAGGAAGCAGTGGAGCAATCACAATCATCAAAATAATTGTAGTGGTATATAGTATCATTCTTTTCCGCCTACTAGTAATACTTTAACGGAAATAATCATCACAACTGACTCTAATACTAGAGTAGCCCAGCTAAATTCATGTACAAATATCCTGTAGCTAAACAAAACTGATAAAAGCATATTGAAAATCATGGCTGCATATCTGCTTTGTTCAAAATGTGCCAAACGATAAACATAATAACTGATTTTATTTGTCAATTTTATACTACTTTGGTAAAGGGACCGCTCAAATAGTGGTCTTACATGTACACTAAATCTAGCATCTACAAACTTAGTTTTATGTCCAAGAATTACCTCTTTTTCAAAATGAATATCAGGGTCATACAGCCAAGTAAAAAATCTTCTAATTGGACCTGCAAAACCAGTAGCTGAATACTGTGTAACAGGTGATGTGTTATAACCACATGCCCAAGTGTGAAAAATTCTATGTTTTATATTTAATGATTTATAAAATATATATAAAATAAGTGTTAATACCACCAAACCAGCTAATAAAATCAGAGGCGATACAACTCCACCATTATTGGAAATTGAGTGCAAGCTCCATATATTTGGGATAATTTTATCATATATACTTATATTCATAAGAGCATTTATCGTACTATCAAAAAGCTTTATGTAAAATGGAGTAAAAAGCATCAAAGAAACAACTACTAAACTCATTAAAATCATGCCTATTTTCATAAGTATATTTACTTCATGAGCGTGTTTGGCATTTGTACTTCTGTGAAGTCCTAAAAAAGTAATTCCAAATACTTTCACAAAACAAGCGATAGCTAAACCGCCAGTTAATGCCAAAGCAAAAATAGAAAAGGGGATGGCAAGTTTTAATGAAATATTATCTATATTAGCAGAGCCAAGCAAAGATTGAAATATCATCCATTCACTCAAAAACCCATTTGTTGGCGGAAGTGCCGATATACTGATGGAAGCTAAAAGAAAAGTAAAAGCAGTTATAGGCATAGCTTTTATCAATCCACCATATTTTTCCATATTTTTCGTACTTGTCTCATGCAACACGCTTCCGGCACCCATAAAAAGCAGAGATTTAAAACTCATGTGATTAAATGTGTGAAAAAGTGCAGCTATAAAAGCAAATGCACTAAGAGCTGGAAGTTTTAGAGACGAAAATATCATACCCATTCCAAAACCTATAAAAATTATGCCTATATTTTCTATGGAATGATTTGCTAGAAGTGCCTTTATATCGTGTTCACTTAGTGCATATAAAACACCAACTAAAGAAGAAATGGCACCCATAATTAGTATAAAAATTCCCCACTCTAACTGCCAAACGCCAAAGATGTCAAACATAAATCTAAAAAATCCGTATATTGCCACTTTAAGCATAATTCCACTCATTAAAGCCGACACAGGGCTAGGAGCCGCAGGATGAGCGTAAGGAAGCCATACATGCATAGGAACTGCTCCAGCTTTACTAGCAAGCCCTAAGACAACAAAGAAAAACAGAAGTGTAGGATATGCAAAATTAGATGTTATAACTTTCATTTGTGCAAAACTAATATCTAAATCCCCATTTGTTACGATTAAGAAAAAAAGAAGCAAAAACATAAAACCAAAGTGAGTCATAAAAAAGTAAAATCTAGCTGCTTTTATGGTTGATTTATCCTCAATTTGTGTTAAAATAAGCTGCCAAGATGTTAAGCTCATGAGCTCCCAAAAGAAAAGAAATACAAGTGCATTTCCTGCAATTACAACTCCCATCATAGAGATAATAAAAGCAAAATAGTGTATAAGGTAGTATGCTTTTCTTCTTATGTGTGGCAAATATCCAAATGAATAAAAAAGATTTGGCACGACTCCAAGTATTATTAAAAATAGAAATAAAATAGACAAATTGTCAAATAAAAACAAAGTTTTTTCCTAAAGCAAAAGGGCTTTTTTGAGAGTCCTAAAAATTGAGTAATTTTAAAAGTGGGCTATTTTACCTAAAAATCGCTTAAAAATCAATATTAAGTATTGTACAGAGTTTTCATAAGAGAGTCTCCGACGATATAGACATCAACTCTCTTAAATGTTTTTATGATAGATAAATCTAACAGATAACTACTGATTTTATCTGAGTATACTCTTCTTCAAGTGCATATTTTGGTCCTTCTTTTCCGATGCCACTATCTCTGATACCGCCATATGGTTGTATATCAAAACGCAATGTCGGAATGTCATTTATAACTATTCCGCCTGCATCCAACTCATCAATAGCACGCTTACATACCGTTAAATCGTTGGAAAAAACAGAATGCTGTAATCCATAAGGAGAGTTATTCATTTTTTTCTTCGCTTCATCGAAATCTTTTACTTTAATCAGTGATACTATGGGTGCAAATACTTCTTCACACATAATATTCATCGTTTCACTCACATCACTCATAATAGTAGGTGGAAACATCAAATCTTTACAAGATTCACCATAAAAAAGTGTTGCTCCTTCTTCTATGGCATTTTTGATCCAACTTTTCGCTTTTTTTACAGCACCTTCGTTAATCATTGGTCCAATGAAGGTTTCATCTTTATAAGGATTGCCAACTTGTAATACTTTAGTCTGTACAGCTAACTCTTGTGCAAATTCATTATAAATTTTTTCATTAACATAAATTCTCTGCAATGAAATACATACTTGCCCTGAGTTTATAAAGGCTCCTAGAGCACATCTGGTAGTTGCCAGTTTTATATCTGCACTTTTATCGATATAAGTCGCCGCATTTCCGCCAAGCTCTAACCCTAATTTTTTAATACCCGCATGGCGTACTATATCGCGCCCAACAGGAACTGATCCTGTGAAACTTATTACTCTTGGGATATCACTTTGTACTAATGCTTCATTAACTCCATCTCCACTATAAACTACACTGAGTGCATCGGTTGTTGCAAATTCACTCTGTATAAAGATTTTGGCAAATTTAAAAGCTGTTAATGGTGCAGAACCTGTTGGTTTTAAAACAACACTATTACCCGCAACTAAAGCTGGAGCGATTTTATGGGCGATAAGATTGAGTGGAAAGTTAAAAGGAGTAATCGCTAAAACAACTCCAATAGCCTCTCTTTTATAAAAAGATAATGTCTCTTTGCCACTCGGTGTCGCAGTCGTATCAAAGGTTTCTCCATGTAAATTCATCATTGCATGTGCTGAGAGCTTTATCGTTTCGATACACCTGTCAACTTCTACGCGAGAAAATCGTATAGGCTTTCCTACTTCATGTGTCATGGTTTGTGCCATATCTTCTTTATTTTTTTCAAGTTTTTGTGCCACATCTAAAAGCCAACTCACTCTTTTGTGAAGAGGAACTTTCTTAGCCAATGGCGCACTTTTTTTTGCTATATTTAAAGCTTTTAGTGCATCATCTGCGTTACATGTTGCTACTTGTGAAGCAATCCTATAATCATAGGGACTTAAGATGTCTTTATATGTTCGAGACTCTTTACATATGGAACCAAAAAATATATGTGCTTTCATTTTTTTCCTTTCTTGTATTTTTTATTTTTTAATAATAAAATTTTTTTATAAACAACATTTTAACTTTTAATATAAGATTTGATTATAAAAGCACTTTTATTATCACCAGCGTTATTACGCTCTTGTAATTTATCTACTAAGGATTGCTTTTTTTCATCTGAAAAATTCTGACCAACTTTTATCTTCATGCTTATAGTTTTTGGTATCAGCGTATATACATCTGTTTTTTCAAGCATCTTTGTGTACATAGGGTTGTCGGAATGTATTTCATCATATCCGCCCTCGCTTTGCAGTTTTTGCATCATCACATCAAGTATCTTTGCTTTTTCATGATTATTTTCGACAATCATGACATTCCCATAGAGGTGTATGGAAGCAAAAAATTGTGTTACAGAACAAGCAAGGTTAGTATCACTAAAATAAGATGGGATTAGTGAATATGGCTTAACTGCTAAAAACGAGGCATGTGGATTTGCTTTTATCGCCTTCGCTTTGCGTCCTTCTTTGGCTCCATGGAAGCATATCTTATCTTCAAAAAAAACAAAATTGACAGCAACCCCATAAGGCTCTCCATCTGCTATGAGAGAGAGCACTCCATATTCACATTCTCTCATGACAGCCTTTATTTCATCCATATCTGTGACTTTAAACTCATCTCTTCTCATCTTGTCCCCTTTTTTATATTCCTAAGAAAGCCTTTTTAAGCGACGGATCATTTAAAAGTTCTTTAGCATTTCCGCTGTTTACAACATATCCTTGTTCTAAGACATAAGCTCGGTCACTTATACTCAAAGAAGCATGTATATTTTGTTCTACTAATATTATTGTGATACCGCTATTTGCTATTTTTTTTATGGCGTCCATCATACTCTTAATAATCACGGGTGCTAATCCCAAGGATGGTTCATCAAACATCAGTACAACTGGTTTAGCCATCAAGCCTCTTCCTACGGCTACCATTTGTCTTTCTCCTCCCGAAAGTGTTCCTGCCATCTGTTTTCTTCTCTCTTTTAGTCGTGGGAACAGTTCAAAAATTTCTTCCATTGTTTCAAATCTTTTATCGTAAGCTCTTGAGTTGTAAGAGCCCATTTCTAAGTTTTCTTCTACGCTCATAAAAGGAAATAATCTTCTACCCTCCGGAACATGGATAATACCTTTTTCCACTATTTTTTCAGGTGGAAGATTATCGATTGTTTCGTTGTTAAATATTATACTTCCTTTTGCGGGATGAAGCAGTCCCGAAATGGTTTTGAGAGTCGTTGTTTTGCCAGCACCATTTGCTCCTATAATGCTCATTACCTCACCTTTTTCAATATGCAGGCTTACATCAAACAGAACTTGTATATCTCCATACGCTACATTTATATTGTTAATTTTCAGGAATGCCATATTCGTCTCCTAAATATGCTTTAATTACATTTTTATCTTTTGTTATTTCTTGTGGCGTACCGCTAGCTATTTTTTCTCCAAAATTCATACAATATATTCTATTAGAAACAGACATAATAACTTGCATTATATGTTCTATAATCACTATAGCAATACCTTTTTTGTTAATTTTCTCAATTATTTTTAACATATCTTGAATTTCAGCAGGTCTTAAACCCGCCATCACTTCGTCTAGCATTAACAATACAGGACTAGTTGCAAGTGCGCGTGCTAGTTCTAATCTTTTTCTTTCAGGTAAAGTTAAATTTTTTGCCAATACCTCCGTTTTACTAGACAGATTCAAAAAATTTATGATTTCTTTCGCCTTCTCTATAGCTTCAGATTTTTGATTTGTTCTTAAAAAAGCACCTACTGTTACATTGTAAAGAACACTTTTGTTAGCAAACGGTCTTACTACTTGGAATGTTCTCGCTAAGCCTAATTCAGCTATTTCATAAGGCTTATGACCAGTTATGTCTTTATTATCAAATATTACCTTACCAGAAGTAGTTTTTAAATTACCAGATATGCAATTAAAAAGAGTTGTTTTCCCTGCACCATTTGCACCAATTATTCCGACTATCTCTTTTTCGTTGACTTCAAAATCAATATTTTTTACAGCAACAAGCCCACCGAATTTTTTTGTTAACTTTTCTGTTTTTAAAATAGGCACATAACCCCCCTTATACTTTTTTGCTTATTCGTTTCATAAATTTTCTAGATAATTTTAAAACGATTTCTTGTATACCTCTTGGTTGGTATATCATAACAAGCACAAGAACCAAACCTAATATAAAAAGATGTGCTCCTGGCAATGCACTGCCAATATAGGTTCTTGTGAATTCTTCCAATGGTTTTAAAAGCAATGCACCTAAAATAGGTCCTATGATAGTTCCTCTTCCACCTATAATCGCAATAAATGCTATTTCAAAGGACAAATTCATATTGCCTACTGATTGTGGGGATATATACAAAATCCATTGTGCATAAAAAGATCCCGCTAATGCTGTAAAAAATGCACTTAAGGCCATAGCTATAAGTTTGTATTTGGCAACATTTATGCCCAAAGATGCTGCAGCTTCAGGGTCTTCTCCTCCAGCTGTAAGATAATATCCTATTTTTGATTTCATCATAAATACGGTAAATAATACAAGAATAATTACCATTGTTAATATTATATAATAGTACGGCACTTTGCTAACCCATTGAAAATTGACAAATGAATTACCAGAGTAATTGATTAATATACCTCTTGGACCGCCAACATTTATTGGTCCTATAGTGTCAATGTTATCAATTAAAACTTTGATTCCACCAGCAAATGCCATTGTTGCCAATGCAAAGTATGCCCCTCTTAGTTTGAATGTAGGCAATCCAATAATTACACCGATAATTGCGGAAAATATACCCCCTGCAAACATACCTATCCATGGGCTTATATGATACTGCATAAATAATATGGTGGATACATAGGCACCTATCGCTATAAATGCTGCATGACCTAGTGGCAAAACTCCAGCAAAACCTCCTACAAAATTCCATGCCGTAGTTAAATACATGAAAAATAGCACAACTATAAAAATTTGCAAATAACTTTGACTTTTAATAAAAACAGGTATTAAAAATACTGTTATAGTTGAGAATATAAGCAAAATTACTTTTATTTGCTTTTTTGAAAGACCCATACTATCTCCTCGTATAATAACTTTTATGAGTAAGGCTTCTTTTTTAAAGTTTTTTTGACTTTTTTTGAAAGAAGTATTACTCTTTTAAGATTGAAGTTAATACTTCAATCACTCACAATAGCAACTTTCACAAAGCTGTTATCGCTACCTTATTAACCAAAAATACTCCGTTCAAATTCTTTGGGACTGAACTAGAAAAGAGTATATAAAAAGGCTAATTTAAATTAAAATTCTCCTTTAACTCCAAACAATCCCTCAGGTTTAACAAACAGTATGACTAAGAATAGAAGATAGATAATTTCTATTGTCCAGCTATATGATATAAATTGAGATCCTACAGATTCTATTAAGCCGATAATCAGACCACCGACTAAAGCACCCGGTATGCTTCCCAAACCACCGAGAACAACTATTACAAAGTCCAATATATCCAAATGCATTCCTGCGGTAGGGTAAACATAATAAAATGGCAACAGTACAGTACCAGCAATTCCACATATTGCTATGCCTATACCAAATGTCACATTATATATTTTGTATTGGTTGATACCCATCAAGCTTGCAGCTTCCCTATCTTGAGATGTTGCTCTTATTGCTTTACCCATTTTGGAATACTTTAAAAACCAAAATAAAGCCCCTGCAATAGTGATGGATATAAAAAAACCTATTATTTTAGATAAAGGAGCATAAAGACCAAAAAATGATATGGCTTCTGAAAGGCTCGGTACATTAATTGTGCGGTATTCAGCTCCAAAAAGCATTAAAGCCAGATTATCTAACATATACCAAATTCCTGTTGTGACTATTATGACACCTATCGGTTCCCTTACATCTTTTTCAGATTCAAAAACAGGTTTAATTAAAAATTTTTGAGTATAGTAACCTGTAAAATATGTAAAAGGGACAACAAAGATTAATGCCAAATATGGATTTGCTCCTGTGAGTTCGACGAACCAGTATGTTGAAAACAATCCAAGCATCAAAAAAGCTCCTTGAGCAAAATTGATAACTTTTAAAACGCCGAATATCAGTGTTAAGCCTATGGCGGTTAACCCATATATACTACCCATTAATATACCGTTAAGAATGGCAGAGCCCATATATTCTCCTTTAGATAAAAAGAAGGGGTGTGTACACCCCTATTTCTTTAATAATGATTTGGTTGTGGAAAAACTATCTTGAATCCTGCTCTTGCATCTTCTTCGGGATAAACTGTAACTCTTTCGTATTTATTCCCTACTTTTCTGACCTGCACCATTATCAATCCTGCATTTACATTTTGACCTTTTCCATTAAATTTAACACTTGGGTAAGCCATTACACTAAAAGGACCGCCTTTAAATTCGGTATTCAGTATTGCTTGTCTAAATTTATCAGGATTTGTTGAACATGTTTTTTGCAAAGTTGCAAGTATTGTATGTATACCAATGTATGCATCCATTGTTTCCCCATTTACATCACTTCCATAAATCTTCTTGAAGCTTTTGTTTAGTTCTTGTAAGCCTGGTCTATTCATATCCGATGCCCATTCTGACTCGTCAAATAAATATTGTGCATTTTTACCAGTATTTTTTATAAATGAGGGATCTGCTTGTCCGCCACCACTTGATATAAGTGCCCATGGATGCACATCGTAGCTTGCCATTGTATTTTGTAGTAAGATAGCATCTGCCGCATCTGAAACCAACAATACCACCTGAGGCTTGACGCTCTTCATTTTTAATACAATAGGAGTTAAGTCTGTTGCCGCTTCTCCATATGCTTGATTGAGAACAACTTTATATCCATATTGCTTTGCTAGTTTAACCCATACATCATCGAAACTTTTTCCAAAATCGTTGTTAATATACACAAAACCCACAGTTTTTATCTTCTTGCCTGATTTATGTGCCAAATAATCTATGAATTTAAATTGATCCTTTGTCCACCACGAATCTTTTGCTGCTACTCTAAAAGTGTACTTAAATCCCCTTTCTGTAATTCTGTCCATAACAGATACAGGTACAACAAATGGTATCTTATTCATTTCTGCAATCTGTGTGGCAGGATATGTGACACCTGAATTCCATGCACCAGTTAACAAATCAGCATGATCTTGATTTATTAGTTGCTGAACATCTGATACACCAACTGTTGGATCACTTTTTGTGTCTAAATAAATCATTTTTATCTTTGATCCATTCAAGGCACCGTCACATTTCAGTCCGCCTGCTGCATTGAATTTCTTAATTACAAATTCTCTCATGTTTTTCCCCTCAACACCCACTGATGCAGAAGGTCCTGAAAGAGGTAAAATATTACCTATCACTACAACTTTACTTGCTGCTTGAGCATAACTACTAAATACACCAAACACGAGTGTTACAAAAAGGACCATTGTCAACTGACTTCCATATCCAAATAAATATTTTCTATACATATAAGCCTCCTAAAAACTTTTAACTTTATTAATCAAAACTTTATCAACAAAAATTGTTACCTACTAAATTTCATACCGCGTTAACACTCTTTTTGCAAAAACCTCCTTGGATGATTTAATTTTTATTATTTACCAAACTTGTGAACAAATCACTAAACTTATCTAAACCTTCATTAACAATTTCATCGCTGGTTGTCAAAGCTGGTAAAAACCTAACAACATTACCGTTAAACCCACAAGACAGTAGTATCAATCCATACTTAGATGCATTTGCAATAATACTTTTTGTTAATTCTGTATTAGGTTTATTTTTGTCATTATCGACCATTAATTCAATCGCAATCATTGCTCCTGTGTTTCTAACATCACTAATTAAATTGGGAAATTGTGTTTGTAGTTTGGTCAATCTTGTATTAAAGATTTTTCCAATTTCATTTGCACGGTCAATAAGATTTTCTTCTTTTATTATGTCCAATACACTTAAAGCAGCAGCACAAGCTATGGGTGAGCCGCCATAAGTTCCGCCAAGTCCACTAGGACCTGCAGCATCCATTATCTCTTGTTTGCCGACAACAGCAGAAATTGGATATCCGCCTGCAATGCCTTTTGCCATTGTTATTAAATCAGGCTCAATATCTGTATATTCCATACAGAACATTTTACCAGTTCTGCCAAATCCAGTTTGTATTTCATCAACAATAAATACGATTCCATAATCATCACAAATCTTGCGTAAT
This sequence comes from Campylobacterota bacterium, assembly GCA_013151055.1. Taxonomy (GTDB): domain Bacteria; phylum Campylobacterota; class Campylobacteria; order Campylobacterales; family Sulfurospirillaceae; genus JAADIZ01. The sequence goes on along the minus strand of JAADIZ010000144.1, from coordinate 13,316 downwards.
TCCTTTAAAAGCTCTATCGGAGCTGGATAAAATCCACCTTCTCCTTGAATAGGCTCAATGATTATTGCTGCAACATCATTTGGTGAAATATCAAATTTAAACAAGTTGTGTATCGCTTTTATTGAATCCTTTATTGACATTCCATAAGCAGCAGCTGGAAAAGGCACATGATATATTTCACCTGGAAATGGACCAAATGTATTTTTATATGGAGCCATTTTACCTGTAAGACCCATGGTCATATTGGTTCGACCATGAAAAGCACCATTAAATGCTATGACACCTCTTTTTCCAGTATGAACTCTGGCAATTTTTACACAATTTTCTACTGCTTCTGCACCAGAATTTACAAAAATAACTCTTTTTTCACTCTTTCCAGGTGCCAATTTCATTAATTTTTCAGCTAGTTCAACAGCAACCTCATAAGGATTTACCATTAAACATGTGTGACTAAATTTTTCTACTTGTGCTTTTACAGCCTCGACAATTTTAGGATGGCTGTGACCCGTATTGCAAACAGCAATACCCATACCGAAATCTATATATCTATTGTCTTCCACATCCCATACTTCAGCATTTTTTGCATATTTAACATAAATAGGATAAACATTTCCTTGACCCTTTGCAAAGACTTTTAGTTTGCGTTCTTGCAGTTCTTTATTTTTCATTTTTTTACCTTATATTGTTTCTTTATATCATTTTTAATTAACTTTTAAATGACCAGATTATAATCTTAAATATTAAAAACTTTTATATTCTTAATAATTGTCGATATTCTAGCACTATAAAAAAAACTATTCTTCACTATACTTGATAAAAAAGTTTACAATTCTTGGCTTTTTTACTCAAAAATTGATATAATATGATATGTATAAAAAATCTACCAACTTAAAACACAGTAAAATTGCAAATAATTTGATGAGTTATATCTATGATAACATCGAATTTGATATAAACATAAATCAACTGGCTTATGAATATGGAATTGATAAATTTTATCTTTGTAAAATATTTAAAAAACAAATGGGAAAAGCAATTTATGAAACTATAAAGTCTGTGCGATTGCAAAAAGCAGCAAATATATTGATTACCAATAAACACTCAACTATTACTGAAATATCAAATATGTGTGGATATAGTGCTCAAACATCATTTATTAGAGCCTTTAAAGAACGATTTGGACAAACACCTAAATATTGGAGAAATGGAGGATTTAAAGAGTATTCGGATTTGATTTTGACTAATTATGAAAAGCAATATACAACAAATATTAATTTTAATAATTTAAAGCAAGGATTAGTAAAAGTAAAACCTCGTAAGGCATATTATTGCAGACAAATAGGATATAGCTCAAATTATAAACAAATTTGGGAAAAAATGGCTACTTGGATATATACTCATAATATTAAAAAATATGAACTAATTGGTATTTATCATAATAATCCAACCATAACACCATTAAATAAGTGTAGTTATGTGGCGTGTGTAATACCCAAAGATGAAGATATAGATTTAACTAGCAGTAGTTTACCAGTATTGCAAATAGATAAGTGTTTATGTATTACTTTTGAAATTGAAGGGACGCATACAGATATTTTAATGTTGATAAAATGGGTTTATCATGAATGGTTACCAAATAGTGAATATGAAAAAACGACTATCCCTCCATATATGATTTATGAAGGTGATGATATTGTAGATAATAATGGGATAGTAAAGGGGAACTATTATGTTCCAGTGAAATCTATCTTTTAATTACCGCCAAATCTTACAAGAGCACTAGCCCATGTAAAACCGCCACCAAAAGTGTCAAGGAGCATCAAATCGCCTTTTTTTAATCTTCCTTCTTCGTAGGCATCATTGATTGCCATAGGAATTGATGCTGCTGAAGTATTGCCATATTTTTCAACTGTAAAAATTGTTTTTTCTGCTGGAAAATTAAGTTTATTTCTAACAGCTTCTATGATTCTAAGATTGGCTTGATGTGGAACAAACAAATCTATCTCATTTGAAGTTATGCCATTTGTTTTTAAGATATCAACAACATCTTTTGTAAGAGTTCTAACTGCCACTTTATAAACTTCATTTCCTGACATTTTTATGTATTGAAGTTTGTCATTAACATTTTCAGCTCTACAAGGGTATTTTGAACCACAACCTGGAGTTATAAGCAAGTCCGCATACTTTCCATCGGCTGAGGCATGGACATCCAAGATTGCTTCATTTTTATCCTGTGTCACACCAATTATAGCAGCCCCTGCACCATCTCCAAAAAGTATGCAAGTTCCTCTATCACTATAATCAATCAATGGGCTAATCTTTTCAGCTCCAACTATTAAAATATTTTTCTTTGCACCTGATTCTATAAATGCTTTTGCAATAGAGAGCATATAAACAAACCCACTACAAGCTGCACTTACATCAAAAGCCATAACATTTCTAATTCCAGCTTTTTGGCTTATCAAACAAGCAGTTGAAGGCATAGCTAAATGATCAGGTGATAAGGTTGCACAAATTACAAGATCAATATCTTCTTTACTTATATTAGATCGTTCTATCGCTTTGATAGCTGCTAATGCTCCAATATCGCTTGTTGCTTGGTCATCCGCAGCAATTCTTCTCTCTTTTATACCAGTACGCTGTACTATCCACTCATCACTCGTGTCAACAATTTTTTCAAAATCTTTATTGGTCATAATTTTTTTAGGAACAAAAGAGCCTATAGATTTTAAAGATGCGTACATATAAATCCTTTTAAATATCTTGGGGAGTTTGTGCTATTTTTTCTTCTATGTCTTCATTTATATTGGATGCTGAAAAACTTATTGCTTGAAAAATAGCATTTTTTATAGCTTTTGCATTACTTTTGCCGTGTGCTACTATCGCACAGCCTTTTATGCCTATGAGTGGTGCTCCACCATATTCAGCATAATCAACTTGTTTTTTTAGTATCTTAAATACTCTTCTCATTAGTAGTGCACCAGCTATTGCTAATGGTGATTTTCTTATATTTTTCTTTATAATTTTTGTGATAGATTCTGCTACACCTTCACTTGTTTTTAACAATATATTGCCAACAAAACCATCGCAAACAATTACATCAGTTGAACCATCAAAGATATTATTGCCTTCAACATATCCTATAAAATTATCATAAGTACTGAGTGTTTTATATGCCTCTTTAGTGATTTCATTACCCTTGCTTTTTTCTTCTCCATTTGAGAGAAGACCAACTTTTGGGTTTTCTATCTTCAAGACATCACGAGCATAAGCATCGCCCATAATAGCAAATTGGGTTAAATGTTCACTTTTGCAATCAACATTTGCTCCAACATCTAAAACAAAGCTTGGTTTGTTGGTTGAAGTTGGCATAATAGTTGCAATTGCAGGCCTAAGCACGCCTTTAAGTCTGCCTATTCTCAGGGTTGCTAAGCTCATAGTTGCTCCACTATGTCCAGGAGAAACTACAGCATCAGCCTTGTTATCTCTTACTAATTCTACGGCTTTGTAGATAGAAGTTTCTTTTTTCTTTAAGGCATCAGTTGCACTATCGCTCATATTTAAAACTTCGTCAGCATTGACAAAGGTTACTTTATCTATAAAATGAGGTGGCACTAAGTGCTTTATTTGCTCAATCCTTCCAACCAAAATAGGATGAAAAGCTTGTTCTCTAAGAGCTTTTATAGTGCCTTGAATGACAGGCAGAGGACCTAAATCCCCTCCCATAACATCAATTGCAATTCTTAACATCTAGTTTTTGTATTCGCCTGTTGTAGTATTAATTCTATGAGGCATTTTCCAAGTTCCATCACTATCCTTGACTGGCATAGCCAATGTTACTTTATAATGTGTCCTTCTCTTTGCTGCTCTAGTTTTACTAACTCTTCTCTTTGGTACTGCCATAATTATTCTCCTATTTTTCTAAATTATTTATTTACAATTTTCACAATATAGATAATCACATCTATATGATTCTAATTCACTTTCTAGTATTGTATCGAAATTTACAAAATCATCAAAAACTTCTATCAAATTTAAAAGTTTTTCACCGTCATGATATATACCTTTGCTGATAAATATATCAATCTCTTCTTTCACATTTTCTTGAAATTGTTCATTGCATCTATCACAATTATGATCGAAATTTCCTTCAATTACACCTTTGCATTTTACTAAATTTTCTGAAATTTTTTTGACAACTCCACAGAATCTCAAGTCATCAATTTTTGCATCAAAATCAACCCCAGTAATTGGAATTTTTTTGAACTGGATTTTCATAAATTTTTTAAAGCACTTCTCTTCTTGCAAAAAAGAAATTTATCTCATTTTTTGCATTTTCTAGACTATCACTTCCGTGAACTGCGTTCGCATCTATGCTTTGTGCAAAATCAGCTCTAATTGTGCCAGCATCAGCTTCTTTTGGATTTGTAGCACCCATAAGTTTTCTGTTTTTAGCAACTGCATCTTCACCTTCGAGCACTATAATTACAACTGGACCGCTAGTCATAAACTCCACAAGTTCACCAAAAAATGGTCTTTGTGCATGTACTTCATAAAATTTGCCAGCATCAGCCGCACTCATTTGAATTTTTTTCATACTAGCAATTCTTAAGCCATTTGACTCAAATCTATCAACAATTTTTCCTATGACATTTTTTGCTACAGCATCTGGTTTTATTATAGATAATGTTTGTTCCAATATTTTCTCCTAAATTAATTAATCTCTTTTGCAGAGGTCAAGGGCGGATTATATCAAAAAAAAGTTTTAATTAGAATTAAAATTTGAAAGTTTACACAGATTAGGTAATCATTTTGGAGAAAACTCCAAAATGATTAAGTTTTATTATTCAACGCAAGGGGTGTCGCCTTTTCTTAAATCAGCACCTATCTCATCTCTGTTTGGTTGTCCATCAGCAAGATCACTCCACACAATACATCCTTCGGTGGGACAAGCTGCAGCACATGCAGGCTCATCATGATGACCAACACACTCTACACATTTGTCAGCGTAAACATAATAAATATCTTCTCCTGTTGGATTATCATCATCATCTACAATTGCTTCAACTGGGCACTCATCTATACAAGCTCCACAAGCTATACAAATATCTGTAATTTTAACAGCCATTTCATCTCCTTAAATTTAATATAGGGCACAGTAAATAACCCACATGCGAAACTATATCACAAGAAAATTAAAATAGAAATTAAATACTATATATTTTTAAAATATACAGAAAAATATAATAATCATCTTATAAATAATCTACTCTTAAGTTTTAAAGTACTATCATAATTTTTACTCATATTTCTAAAAGGAATTTCATGCTTAAATCTATCTCAAACAAAATACTTCTTCTTCAAGCTGTCACTATTTTACTCATGATGTCACTACTAACAATCTACCTGAGCAGTTATTTACAAAACTATTTTGACAAAGATGCAAAAAATAATATAAAATCTGATTTGAGTACTCTAGAATCAACCGTTGACTTATATAATGCAGCACTCAATAAAAATACACTTAAACTATATAATGTATTTGCAGGTTCATTTAGTAATGTTGTTCTATTAAAAAATCAGTATAGCAATATAAATGGTATAAAAACACCTGAACTTGCTGACAGTAGTGAAATTTTAAACGGCTATTTTAAGGTGGTCGATAATTTTACAAAGATTACTGGCGCAACTGCAACTATTTTTGTTTTTGATAAAGTAAGAAAAGATTTTGTGAGCATCGACTCTTCCTTAAAAAAAGAAGACGGAAAGCGTGCAATGGGAACTTACCTCGCCACAAAATCACCAGTTTATAACAAAATCATGCAAGGACAGGATTATATCGGAATGAAAAAACTTTTTGGGAAAGAGTATTTAACAGTATATAAACCACTCTTTGATTATAAAAAAAATGTCATAGGTATTTTAAACATCGGATATAATTTTAGTGACGGGTTAGAAGCTTTAAGTAATGAAATCAATAAAATGAAAATCGGAAAAAATGGGTACTATTATGTTTTAAATACAAGAGACAATAAGTATGTAATACACTCAGAACTTTCTGGAAAAAATATAGAAAATGAGATCGATAAAGAAATTTCTAACAAACAAAGTGGATCTTTTACAAAAATAGAAAATGGGCAAGAAGTTTACTATAATTTCTTTTATTTTAAACATTGGAACTGGGTAGTTGTTGGTAAAGCATACATGGTAGATTTTAAAAAAGTTGGTAATAAAGTCTCCGATATCTTAATCATCTCATCTATACTCTCAACTATTTTACTTATTTTAATAATGTGGCTAATGATGCACAAGATAATTTCAAAACCCCTCAATAGCCTAACCCAAAAAGCAAAAGACTTAGCAAGTGGAGATGGGGACTTAACCAAAAAACTAGAAATACACGGAGAAGATGAGATTGCAATTGCTAGTAAAGAGATAAATAACTTTATAGAAAAAGTAAGGGTTATAACACAAGAAGCAAAAGAGATTTCGAGTGAAAACTCATCTATAGCAAATGAACTCTCTTCTACTGCTTCGGGAGTAGGTAAATTAGTAGAAGATTCTACAAAAGCAACACAAGAAGCAAACAGTACAACACAAGAGATAAAAGATAAACTAGTAACATCAGTACAAGAAGCAAAAGTAGCAAGAATTGAACTAGAAAAAGTAGATGCTCAAATGAAAGAGGCAAACAAAGCACTTATTGTTTTAACAAATGATATACAAAAAAGTGCATCAACAGAGATAGAGATGGCACAAAAGATACAACAATTAAGTAGTGACGCCGAACAAGTAAAAGAAGTTCTTACTGTCATAAGCGACATTGCAGACCAAACAAATCTCTTGGCATTAAAAGCCATAGAAGCAGCAAGAGCAGGAGAACACGGAAGAGGTTTTGCAGTTGTTGCTGATGAAGTAAGAAAATTGGCTGAACGAACTCAAAAATCGTTAGTTGAGATAAATGCCACTATAAATGTAATAGTTCAATCTATAATGGAAAGCAGTACGGAGATGAGTGAAAACTCTAAGAGAACCGAAGAGATATCTAAAAGTGCAACTAGTGTAGAGGGCAAGATAGATGACATGGCAATTATCATTAATAATGCAGCTACTAAAACAATGAGTGCTATAGAGACAAACTACAAGCAAACACAAGAAAATGTAGATAACATTGCAAATCAAGTATCAAAAATAAATGACATATCAAGCAAAAATGCAAGAAGTACAGAAGAGATAGCAAGTGCAGCCGAACATCTTGACAATATGACTGAAACACTTAATAATAAATTGGGTGAATTTAGAACATAATACTAATACTTAATCTTAATATAATTTTAAAATGCTATAATTTTGTTTTTAAGAAAAATTATTATTAAGGAGTTTATATGTTAGTTACAAATAAAGCACCAGATTTTACAGCAACTGCTGTATTAGAAGATGGACAAATAGTTGAAGATTTTAATCTTTATGAAAATTTTGGAGAAAAAGGCACAGTTTTATTTTTCTATCCATTAGATTTTACTTTTGTATGCCCTAGTGAAATTATCGCTTTTTCACATAGAATTGAAGAGTTTAAAAAAAGAGGCATCAATGTCATAGGTGTTTCAGTTGATAGTCAATTTTCACATTTTGCTTGGAGAGAAACTCCAATAGAAAACGGTGGAATAGGAAAAATAAAATTTCCACTAGTTGCAGATTTAAGTAAGCAAATTTCAAGAGATTTTGATGTTTTACTAAATGATAGTGTAGCACTTCGTGGCTCTTTCCTAATCGGAATTGACGGCACTGTTAGACATGCTGTTATCAATGACTTACCACTTGGAAGAAATGTTGACGAAATGCTTAGAATGGTAGATGCAATGCTTTTTACAAACGAATATGGTGAAGTTTGTCCTGCTGGCTGGAATAAAGGCGATGAAGGCATGAAAGCTTCAACAGATGGTGTTGCTGATTACCTAGCAAAACACTCTGAAGAATTATAATAAATAAGTGAAGGGGTTTTTACAACCCCTTCATAATCCTCTGCGTTATTTGCTCTGGTAAAATTTCTAAACTTTTCTCTATCAATTTTGTATTTCCATGAGATATAAAAATATCGTCATATTCAAAACTTTTAATTTTTACATTTAAACTATTTTCTTCTTTAATCATGCCTAAAAGTGAGGCAACTCCTCCTAATTTTGCACTATCACTAAATACAAACCAAGAGCTATGATTTTTAGCTAATTTTATCAAGTTCATCTCATCTAATGGCTTAGCAAATCTCAAATCCACAACACTAGATTTAATTTTATTTTCTTCAAGCAATTTACTGACTTGCATAGCTCTTCCAACACCATTGCCATATCCTAGCAATAAAATCTCGGAGTCTTTTTGCTCTTTTAAAATTTCAAGTTTACCTAATTCAAAAGGTGTTTCTCCTTGTATTTCACAATCTGCAAAACAACCTCTAGGGTATCTAATAGCAAGTGGACCCTTATGAATATAAGCATACTCAATGGCTCTTTGCATGCTTGCTTCATCTCTAGGTGCTAGCAGAGTCATATTTGGAATTGCACTAAGATATGAGATATCAAAAACCCCTTGATGAGTCTCTCCATCTTCTCCAACTATCCCCGCTCTATCCATCGCAAAAACTACATTTAAATTCATGATACAAGCATCATGAATCACTTGGTCATATGCTCTTTGTAAAAATGTAGAATAAATAGTAACAAAAGGTTTAAAACCTTCTTTTGCCATAGCACACATTGAAGTTACTGCGTGTTGTTCAGCAATTGCAACATCCCAAAAACGATCAGGAAATGTGTCTATGAGTTTATCCATACCTGTTCCGCTAGGCATAGCAGCTGTTACTCCTACTACATTTTTATGCGTTTTAGCCAATTTTAGCAAAGCTTCACTATATATATGAGTGGCACTTTTAGTGGCACTTTTCTTTAAAGGTTTTCCACTTTTGATATCAAAAGGACCAACTCCATGCCAATTTTCGAGATAACCCTCAGCCTTTTCATAACCCTTGCCTTTTATAGTTTGTGCATGAATAATAACTGGTTTTTTCAACCTTTTTGCAGCTTCAAAAGCCTTAATCAGACTTTCTAAATTATGTCCATCTACTGGTCCAATATAATCAATGCCTAATTCCTCAAATAAAATTCCAGGGGTTATAAGCTTAAAACCTTCTTCAAATTTTTTTGCCATATATGTAGCACTTTCAGGTAGATATTCAAGAATTTGCTCTGTAGTTTTTTTGATTTTCTGATAAAAATTGCCAGCCATTGCATGTGAAAGAAAGCTACTTATCGCTCCTATTGGCTTTGAAATGCTCATTTTATTGTCATTTAAAATGATAATAACTGGATATTTTCTAAAACCTAGTTCATTCAGTGCTTCATAAACCATACCAGCACTCATGGATCCATCACCAATCAATGCCACAGGAACTCTTTGTCCTGTTTCACCTTTTAGCTCTATTGCTTTGGCAGCACCTACAGCTAAAGATATAGAAGTTGAACTATGTCCTGCTATAAAATAATCATATTTTGATTCATTAGGTTTTGTATATCCGCTGATGCCATTTATTTGTCTTAATGTGTCAAATTTTTCCCATCTGCCAGTCAATAACTTATGAGCATAAGATTGATGGCTAACATCAAATATAAATGGATCATTTTCACAGTCAAAAACATAATGCATAGCAACAATTAACTCAACTGCTCCAACATTACTGCTAAGATGTCCACCATTTTTACTGACAGTTTGTATAATCTTGCCTCTAAGAGCTACACACTCATCTTTTAATTCTTGTATATTTTTATTTTTTATATTTATTTTCATATTTATTTTTAATTACTTTGTAGCAAATATTTTACTTTTTCAAATCTTTGCGATATATTTCCATCTAGATTTCCATTCTCACTTAGCAATACAACACCACCTTTTGATATGGCCTTGTCTGCCTCAATCTTTATTTTTTCATTATCTTTATAGATATCCTTCAGTATTTTAAAATCTTCTGGATTTACTTTTATAATAATTTTATTTGCATCTTTTAACTCTTCTAGCAACTGCTTGGCTAAAGCTATTGCCACAGCAGAGCTTGAGTTGCTTATCTCTTTTTTTACAACTTCTTTGGCAACTTCAACTGCAGTATTTGCTACATCATCTTCTACCTTCTTTAAAAAGCTATCTATCTCTTTTAGTTTTTCATCTAATTTTTGTGCTGAATTTTTATAGTTTTCGATAGATGATTTAAAACTATCTTCCAATTCTAACTTTGCCTTCTCATAACCTTCTTTTGTAGATATCTCTTTTTGTCTTAGTATTTCTGATTCTAATCTAGTATTAAAATCACTCTCTTGTCTTTCAATTTGCATTTGTAGCTTAATTATATTTGAGGAGAGTTCGTCACTCTTTTTCAACAACTCTTCTATAAACTTATTTTCATCTTGACTAATTTTTACATTTTCGACTGGTATGGCTGTTTCTTCATTCTCTTTTTGCAATTCTATATCTTCCAATTCCCCTTCTTCTTGCAAAGATGAGCCCAAAACCTTAAATCTATATCTTTGGATCGTATGCTTATCTAGCTCTTGTTTTTCAATTACATTATCCACAATATATCCTAATCTATCATTTCTTCAGCTTCACCAATTTGCAATATACCTTGCTCAGCTAACTTCTGAACTTCCTCAACTATCTTTCTTTGGGACTCTTCAACATCTTTAACTCTAACTGCTCCTAAAAAGCTCATCTCTTCCAAAAATGCATCTTGTGCTCTTTGAGACATACTCTCTAAGAATTTCTTTTTCAAATCCTCTCCTGAACCCTTTAGTGCAACCATCAAATCTTTTTTATCTGCAACTTTTAGTATTTCTCTAATTCCCGTAGCATTTAGCTTTAAAATATCTTCAAAAGTAAACATCATATCTTTGATAGTAGAAGCTAACTGCTCATCAGCTTGCTCAATAAATGAAATAGTAGTTTTAGAAGCTTTTTGACCTAATCTATTTAATATTTCAGCAACCGCTCTAGGACCTCCAACTTCTACTTTATAAGAAGTTAGTGATTCTAATTTATTTTCCAAAACTGCCGAAACTCTTTTTACAACCGAAGGTGAAATTTCACCCAGATTTGCCATTCTTATAGTCACTTCACTTCTTAGCTCATCTGTAAAAAAAGAGAGTGTTTCTGCTGCACTTGTTGGCTCCATATGTGCCAAAATCAATGCAATCGTTTGAGGGTGCTCATTTATGATAAAGTCTGCTAGTTGTTGTGGTTTTATTTGAGATAAATATCCAAAGTTTTGTGTATTTTCCATATTTTTTGATAATTTATCCAATATCTTTTGGGCAGCTTCAGGACCAAAAGTTCTATAAAGTATCTCTTTTGCATACTCAATTCCACCACTTTTAATATATTGATTTGATTGCAGAAGTGCATAAAGTTCTTCAAGAACTGCATTTGCTACTTGTTTATCTATATTTTTTACGGTTGCTATGTATCTTGAAATTTCAGTTACTGTTTCTATTCGCATATGTGAAAAAAGAGTTGTGGAGATATCTTCTCCTAATTGTATAAATAAAATCCCGATTTTCTCAGGCATTGAAAGTTCATTATACTCATTTTGTTGGTCATCACTTAATTTCACTACTTCTCCCTGCTTAAATTTGATGAATCAAATTCGCTAGAATTTTTTATGAGACTCTCTAATAATCCCGCAACTTCTTCACTTTTTTGCTCAGAAAGCGTTTTGAGTTTTTCTAGTAAAACATCATATTTCAAGGCATCTTCATTAAAATCATCGCCAATTCCCAATTGCTCTTCAACTTTTTTTCTTGCCTTTCTAAATTTTTCTAGTGTATCTTCTGCATTATCTTCATCTTCTAATATATCTGTATTTTCTATATCGTCCAAATCTTCTACCTGTTGCTCAAGCATTCTTTGTGAAAAAGGTACAATAATTTTTTTATAAAAAATAAACAGTATAATAAATACAAATAGGTACTTAATTAAAGGAAGTATTGGTCCTAGATAATATTCGACTTGATCTATAAAATTTTGAGTTAGTGGCTTTGTGCCATCTCTAGAAAGTGGTTTAAACTCTAAATTACTGACAGTTATCTCATCTCCCCTTTTCTTTTCATATCCAACTGTTTGTCTTACTATATTATCTATGGAGGTCATTTGTGTTTTTGATAGTGGTGTATACTTAAGTTTGCTTGTGCTTTTCCCCTGTTTATTTTTTAAAAATTCATAATTTCCATCAACAACAACAGCTGCACTTATTTTCATTATAGTTGCAAATTGACCTTTTGTATTGGTAGTTTTTTTAGAAATTTCATAATTCGTAGTAGTTGAGCTTTTTTGATATTTTTCACCACCACTTTGACTTTTCAACCCTTGTACTGGACCTATATTGCTCACGGCTCCTGGTACACCACCTACATCTTTTACAGGAGCTCCATCTTTTTTTTCTTCTACACTTTGTTCACTTCTTGGGACTGAATTTGGATCATATACTTCACTAACCGAATTTTCTTGTTTAAAATCAAAATCAATAGTCACTTTTGCCACAACTTTGTCGCTTCCACCAACAACTGGAGTTAAAACATTGATAATTTTATTTTCTAAATTTGATTCAAACTCTTTTTTGTATTGTATTTGATTTTTAACCAAATCGGATGCATAAGCTTCCTCGTCTCCCAAAGAAATTCCATTTTGATCAACAATCTTAACATTACTTGTTTTTAAATTTGTAACAGAAGACGCAACTAAGTTTTTAATACCCGTAATTTGCTTATTGCTAAGGCTCAAGCCTCTTCTAACATCAACCAAAATTGATGCAGTTGCTGGAAGTTTTTGATCAACAAAAACACTCTCTTTTGGTATGGCTATATGTACACTCGCATCTGATATTGGATTTAAATCTTCTATTGTTCGTGACAATTCTCCCTCTAGTGCTCTCAAATATTTTATTTTTTGTTCAAAATCGGTAGAACCAAATTGTGTCTTATCAAATATCTCAAATCCTACTTTAGAATTTTTTGGAATTCCTAGAGCAGAAATAGCAATTCTTTCTTTATAAACGATGTCATTTGGAACCGCAATTGTTCCTTCGTTTATAATTTTATATTTAATATTATCTTTTTCTAATTGTTGTATTATGAGTGCAGAATCGCTAGGTGTTGTATTGTCAAATAAAATACTATAACCGCCATCTAGTGCCGAACTTGAGCCTTTAAAAAGAACAAGAAAAGATAAGAAACCCACAACCACAGCCACAGATATAGATGCCACTGCTTTTTGCTTCAAAG
>JAADIZ010000011.1 GCA_013151055.1 Campylobacterota bacterium | reverse complement strand
CCTGTTCTTAAAACTATTTCAGTAACTAAGTCTTGGAAATCTAAAGATGCACAAGTTGCTATGGATACAGTTAGTGCTCACCTAAACAAACTAGAGTGTTACGCTTGCCATAGTGATTGGGCACCACAATGTTATGGCTGTCACGTTAAGGTTGATTACAGAAAAGGTAAATCTAAAACTGACTGGATTGCAAGTGGTTCAACTCACTTCAAAAATGGTGAAACTAGTGAATCAGTTCTTGGTACAAAAGGCAAGAAACAAATAGGAAAAGCTAGTGAAACTAGAAGTTATACTAGATGGGAAAATCCAATCTTAGGAATCAACGGTGAGGGTCTAGTAACTCCAGTAATACCTGGATGTCAAGTTACACTCACGGTTATCGGACCAAATGGTAAAACTCTAATCCTAAACAAACAAGCAAGAGTTCATGACAATGGCAACATAGTAAATGCGATAGACATGTCACCGGTGCAACCTCATACAACTGGCAGAAAGGCTAGAACATGTGAAAGTTGTCACTCAAGCTCAAAAGCATTAGGATATGGTATCCAAAATGGTCAATTTATGACAGATCAAGGAAAAGATGTCAGAATTGATCTTCAAGATTTAGCAACTGGTAAATTTGCTTCTTCTCACACTACTGTACAAATGAAAGGAATTCCAGGCATGAACTATGACTGGTCACAAATAGTCACAAGAGAAGGGAAACAACTTACAAATGTAGGTTCTCACTGGCCAGCCTCTCGTCCACTTGATCAAGATATGAGAGTTCAAATGGAAAGAACTGGTGTTTGTATGGGTTGCCACCAAAACATGACAAATAAAGAGTTATGGAACAAGGTAAACACCCATCCAGGGATACTAACTGATAAAGAGCATATTAATAAAGTTAATAGTATACTCCATAAATCAGTTAAATAAAGTTTCATTCTTACGAAACTTTGCAACGAAACACAGTGCAAACAAAATTTGCACTGTGTTCAAATTCACCAACAAAAAAAGGTACAATAATGACAAAGAATTTATTCAAAACTTTAGGATTAATTGGTATATCCATTTTTATGCTGACTGGCTGTGGCGATGGAGAAACAACGGTTACAGATATTCAAAAACCAAAAGTTATAGAAAAAACACAAGAACAAAAAGCTGTGAAAATTGAAACACACGCTGCAAAACAACTGCCAACTGGAAAATCTTTTAATCTTAATGATGTTTTTAAAGATGCTGTCAAACTTGCACCTAATGGAAAGTATGAAATTACAATTTTTGAGGCACAAGATGATCCATATAGTGCTAAACTAGAAAATGATATATATAATTCCAAAGAACTTAAAGATAGACTAAAAAATGAATTTACCACTTTCTCGTTAGATGCAAAAAACAATAGAATGCACAAACTTCAACACGAAGGTAAGGATTTGGATGTTGACACCAAAACACTTTTAGGTATATATAATGTCAAAGCAACTCCAACATTAATTTTCTCAGACAAAAAAGGAAAAAGTATCTTTGTAGTTCCAGGGTATATGCCAACAAAACAGTTCTTAGTTACACTTGATTTTGTAAAAGAGCAAAAGTGGCTAGGATTAAACAGAAAAAATGGTGATGTATATAAAGCCTTGAAAAACTACTACTTAAATCACGGCATTGATGTAAGTAAAAAAATAAAAAAATAGAGGTAAGTATCATGATAAAAAAATTATTGATTTTAGTGCTTCTATCTTTATCTTTTACAACATTGCAAGCAAGTGAACCTATTTTGCAACACACTAGCAAACTTGTGGCAAATGGAAAAAATGTTTTGCTTTTATTTGAAACAAAAACTTGTGCGTATTGCGAACTATTCAAAAAAGATATCAAAGAAAATAAAATTTTACATAAGCTTTTGAAAGATAATTTTAATGTTTATTCTATACCTCTAGATAAATATAAAAACTATGTAATGGGAGATAAAAATCCTCCAAAAAAAACAAATACAACATCCCTAAAAATGGGCTTTACCGTAAAGGCAACTCCAAATATACTTATATTTGATAAAAACTGGAATAAGATAATTCAACTTCCAGGATATGCAGATCCAAAAGAGATGAAGATATTTTTAAATTATGTCATAAAAGGAATTTATAAAAAAGAAGATTTAAGTAAATATTTAAAAGAGTCAGGACTCATAAATTAAGACATGAGAATTACTCTACTAGAAGATGACTCTTTTATAGCCCAAGAGATTAAGATTTATTTTGAGATGAAAAATCATCAAGTAGAAGTTTTCGAAAATGGCAAGGAATTATTAGATAACCCAAATATTAATACCGTAGATATATTTATTTTAGACATCAATACTCCTATTAAAAACGGAATAGAAACATTAAAAGAGTTAAGAAAATTAAACATTCAAACGCCTGCAGTTTTTTTAACTTCAATGTCTGACATTGATTATATAAAACTTGGATTTGATGCGGGATGTAGTGATTATATAAGAAAACCTTTTCACTTTGAAGAGTTAGAAATACGAATAAACAAAGTACTCTTTAGCGAAAACGCAAAAAAAATTCAAATAGGACCACAACATTTTTTTGACCTTTCAAGAAAAGAATTGATAGATGATGAAAAAATCGTTGAGTTAAGTGAAAATGAAAAAAATTTATTATTTTTTCTTATAAAAAACATAAATCATGTACTTAACTCAAATGTCATCATAGATTATATCTGGCAAGACAAAATAATAAGTGACAATACGCTAAGAACTCTTATAAAAAAACTTCGTTCTAAAAGCTCCTATGATTTTATTAAAAATATTAGAGGGAGTGGCTATAAAATAGAGAAATATGACAAACATTGATAGAATAAAAAAACAAAAAAAGCACTTTAGGAAGATTCTAGTTATCTCCTATATAATATTTGCAACACTTATACTCTTTTCCATTTATATGCTTCATGTAAGAATTTCCTCACAAGAAACGCTTAGTCATTTCAAAAAGAATACTATGCTTGATTCTATCCAAAAGCAAAGGTATTTGGATAATTTTTTAAATAGATCATCTAATCTCATAGAAGCAATCTCGACAAACCAAGAATTTATATCCTTTATAAAAAATGGTTCAAACCAACAAGATACTGAGGATTTGCTGTATTCTATGATAAAAATAGATAAAAGCTATATGCAATTAAGGTTTATTGATTTTAAAGGTGATGAAATCATAAGATTTGACAGGGAAAATGTTGGCTCAAAAGTATATAAGCAAACTAAGTTGCAAAATAAATCAAAAAGATACTACTGTCAAAAATGCTTAAAACTGAAAAAAGAAGAGATATTGTACTCAAATATAGATTTAAATATAGAACATGGGTCCATACAAAAACCTATAAAGCCAGTTATTAGAATTTCTCTTCCTATCGTTATAAAAGGTAAGTACCTAGGATTTTTGATACTAAATGTATTCATGAATCAATACCTAAATGATTTAACAGAATCCTCCATCTACGATTTATACTTATCTGACTTGAGTGGCAATTTTCTTATAAGCAAAAACTCACAAAATAATTGGTCAAAATATTTGAATAAAAAAATTAATGCATTAGATGAATTTAATATATTAAAGAAAAATTTTAAAAAAGATACTTTTTTCTCAACAAAAGATAGATATTTTATAAAAACGCTAAAAATATCTGGCTACAATAATTTAAAGCTCATATATTTTGAAAATCTCAAACAAAAAGAATTAACAAAAAAACTTATAGAAAAAAGAGTCCTAACTACTGTACTGTTTGCAATTTTTATCTCTTTTCCATTTGCATACTTAGTCTCTTTTCCTATATCAAAATTATATGACTCGCTTGAAATTGAAGCTGAAAATATTGCCGAACAAGCGAACAATCTTGAACTAAGAGTACAAATTGAGATAGAAAAAAATCGTGCAAAAGATAGGCTTTTAGAAAACCAATCGAAACTAGCGGCACTAGGAGAAATGATAGGCAACATTGCTCACCAGTGGAGACACCCAATTACGAGATTATCTCTCATGATTCAAAATTTAAAATCCTTACATGATGCCGATAAACTCACTTCTAACATGTTCTCAAGGTATTATAAAAATTCACTTGATCAGATAGATTATATGTCTCAAACCATAGAAGACTTTAGAAATTTCTATAAACAAGATAGCAAAAAATCACTGTTTGAGCCATCAATCGCTATAAACAGCGCTTTTAAAATTGTTAATGCTTCTATCAAACACGGCGGAATAGAACTATCTTTAAAAGTGCAAGATCAATTTAAAATTTTAGGTTTTGCAAACCAATTTTCGCAAGTCATTTTAAATATCATACAAAATGCAAAAGACGCTTTAGAGGAAAATAATATAAAAAATCCATATATAGACATCTCTTTATATCAAAAAAATGGTAGAAATATCATAGAAATAAAAGATAATGCCAAGGGAATCAAAGAAGATATAATTGAAAAAATATTTGATGCTCATATCACCACAAAACGACAAAATGGGACGGGCATAGGGCTTTATATGTCAAAAACAATTATAGAAGATAATTTTGATGCAAAATTATATGCAAGAAATTGGGGTGATGGAGCAATTTTTACTATAGAATTTAATGTCAGCTAATGTTTAAAATATAAAAAATTCTTTTGGGTTTTTAAGCAAGGCACCATGCTCTGCTATGGCTTCATCCATACTATTGTATCTTTCGTTAAATTTTGGATTATCATATAAAACTTCGCCATCAATCATTTCAAAAACCATAGTTTCATACACTTTTCGCTCATTATCTCCCTCAAACCAAGAGTGTCTTACATTCATGCTAATTGTAGAAACTAAAAATTCTTTATCACCAATTTTAAGTAAATTTTTTAATTCTAGTTCTCTCATAAATAGCCTTTTGAAATAATTTTGCAAATTATACCTAAATTAATGAATTAAAACCAAAATTTCAATTGTATTTTACCAAGTGGTACAAATATGCTATAATGGTCATTCCAACTCACAACAAACTAGTGCATACCAGAAAGTCAGTAAGACGCAGTGCAAAAAGGCGAGATTAATGGAGTAATATATGCAACAAAATAAATTTGATATTTTAGATTCCCTTTGCGATAAAAATGTTCTATATGCTGAAGATGAGGAAGGAATCCGTGAAGTTATCATTGAAATTTTAGAACTATTTTTTGCCAAAGTGGTAAGTGTTGAAAATGGTCTAGAGGCTTTAAATGAAATGTCAAATAACAACTATGATGTTTTGATATTTGATGTATCAATGCCAAAACTAGATGGCATCGAAACTATCAGAAAAATCAGAAAAACAAACAAAAAAATTCCTATTATAATTCTCTCTGCCCACACCGAACAGGAATACTTATGGAAAGTAATTGAGCTAAAAATTACCAAATATTTAGCTAAACCTTGCGATAAAACTACTTTTATAGATGCGTTAGAATTGGCTAGCTTAGAATTGATGGACTTCAATAAGAAAATTAAATTACATGAAAATTGCATATATAATCCTTTTAATCGAACGCTAAATTTTAATGAAAAAAGCATAAAACTGTCGAAAAATGAGAGCAAACTTTTAGAATACTTCATAAAACACACAAACCAAATAGTTACATTTGATAAAATATATAACTATCTATGGGAATTTGACACCCCTAGCAAAGAAGCTATAAAATTCATCGTTAAGGGGTTAAGAAAAAAAATAGGTAGAGATATGATTAAAAATATATATGGCGAAGGTTATATATATAAAAATGTATAATATATGATAAAAATAGATATAAAAATTATCGCTATTTTCCTCACTCTCTTATATATAATTATGGTTCTATTTTTTTATAATTTTTATAAAAATCTTGTGATAAAAGATGCAAAACAAGAAGTCATAGCTATTTTAAATACAACAAAAGCAATTCGTAACTATGTAGAAAATGTCCAAAAGCCAGTTATTTATAATTTAAAAAAGAGTGGGAAACTATATAAGAATTTTTTCGACCCTAAGCTTTT
>JAADIZ010000098.1 GCA_013151055.1 Campylobacterota bacterium | reverse complement strand
TATCATTATAATCATAAAAATAAAACCATTTTTTTTTATTTTTTACTATATCGTCTCGCATAGAATTAAAAAATATTCTAGCTGTAAATTTTTTAAGATTGTCAGAAGTTGAAAAAACACCTATGTACCAATCTAGTTTTTTATTATATTCAAAATAATTTACTTGTATAGTTTGCTTTACATCATTTTTCCAAAAAAAACTATTTTTCTCCCCTTGCGACATTATATACAAGAGTGTAAGATATAGTGATTTTGGGTTATTATAATTGTTAAATATCAACTTTTGGATATCTTTTATAGTGTCCATTCCATGCAAAACATCAAAATTATCTTTTTTAAATATAACAAAATTAATTTCATGATTGAACTCTAAATCTTTTAAAAATGGCTTTATCTTTTTTATAGTTATCTTATCCTTATTTGCTTCCAAACCGCTTATAACACCATCGATTTCATGTGTATAGAGGGACATTGTTTTTTCCACACTTTTAAAGTGAGAATTTACTCTATTTATATTTTTATTTATGTATTTTTGAATTAATTTACTATTTTCATAATCTTCTTGAAGCTTTGTTTTTTGAGAAATCAAATCAAGCTTTGATTGTTTATTAAAATCTAAAATCAAAGTAGATATTAAAAATGAGACTATAGATAAAATTATAATAAAGAAAATAGGGAAATAGACTAAAATTTTCTCTATGTCACTTAATTTATAAAGACGCCTTGACTTTTTAAACACCTACACTCCTTAACTTATTACAAATAAAACAAATAGTATAATACCACAAATATAGAAAAAAGGACAAAAAAATGGGAAGAGCTTTTGAATATAGAAAAGCAGCAAAATTGAAAAGATGGGGAAATATGTCAAGAGTATTTCCAAGACTCGGAAGAAGCATCACTATGGCAGCCAAAGAGGGTGGATGTGATCCTGATAGCAATGCAAAATTAAGAACTGCTATACTTAATGCAAAAGCGGAAAATATGCCAAAAGACAATATTGAAGCTGCAATCAAAAGAGCAAATAGCAAAGATTTAGCAACACTTAGTGAAATCACATACGAAGGCAAAGGTCCTCATGGCTCACTCTTTTTTGTTGAATGTGCAACAGACAATCCAACAAGAACAGTTGCAAAAATAAAATTTAATTTCAAAAAAAGTGGTGCAGAAATGTTAAATAATGGCTCACTTGATTTTATGTTTTCACGAAAAGCTCTTTTTGAATTTAATAAAACTGATGATATGGACTTAGACGAGATAGAGTTATCTCTTATAGATGCAGGACTCCAAGAGATAGAAGAAGAAGACGGACTAGTCTTAGCTCATGGTGATTATAAAGATTTCGGACATCTTTCAAATGCATTTGATGAACTAGAAATTGAATTAAAAAAAGCCACACTTGAAAGGATTGCAAATACCCCTATTGAATTTACACCTGAGCAACTAGAGGATATACAAAGAGTAGTTGAGAAGATAGAAGATGACGATGATGTACAAGCAGTCTATACAAATATAGGCTAGGTAAGTTTAAGAAATTTTTTGAAAAACTCCAATTTTTCGGTTTTTGAATATTTTATTGTGTATATCCACCAAACCATGCATAGCTATATAAACTCCGCTATTTTGACAATTTAGTATATAGCCAATTGCAGTTGAAATATTGGCTGTGGCTTCTGTTATGCTTATACTATAAGGCACCATAGCTCCTGTTAAAATTATACATTTATCTTTGATTTTTTGCTCCAAAAATAGAGCTGTTTTGTCCATGGTATCTGTACCATGGACGATAAGAATTTTTTTATTAGGAGAATTTTGTATAAACTCGACAATCTCTTGTCTATCAACATCATTCATGTCTAAACTGTCTTTATGGATAATATTTACAATTTTATACTTTAAATTATAAAAGTATTTAAGGATATCTTCAAGTGCCAAAGAGTCATCTGGCACTTGAAGTTTACCTTTGAGGGGATTATATCTTTTATTAAAAGTCCCGCCTGTATTTATAATCAATATGTCTTGCATGGCTACTTTTAGTCTATCTCTAGTCCATATTCATCAAGCAAAACATCTACAGCAACATTATGTTTTTTAGCACTTACTTTAGCACCTTTTGTACCTTTTATGCTATCTAAAAAATCATTTATTTTCTGCTCAAACTCATCCATTTTTTCCATATTCTCTGGCTGGTATGTGATTTTTATATCAACTACTTTATGATTTTTCATATTATTCCCCTTTAAATAATTTTTCTATTTTTGTGATTATACTAGGATCTTCTAGGGTAGATGTATCTTGCGTGATCTCTTCTCCCTTAGCTATAGTCCTTAAAAGCCTTCTCATAATCTTACCACTTCTAGTCTTTGGAAGTCCTGGAACCAATAATATACCATCAATTTTAGCAATAGATCCAATATCTTTTACTATTAATTTATTTACTTCTTTCTTGAGGCTTTCTTGGTCTATCTCTGTTTTTGCTACTACATAAGCAAATAGACTCTCTCCTTTGATATCATCTGGCTTACCAACAATTGCAACTTCTGCGACATTACTATCATGAGCGATTACATTTTCGACCTCAGCAGTTCCTAGCCTATGTCC
This sequence comes from Campylobacterota bacterium, assembly GCA_013151055.1. Taxonomy (GTDB): domain Bacteria; phylum Campylobacterota; class Campylobacteria; order Campylobacterales; family Sulfurospirillaceae; genus JAADIZ01. The sequence continues at coordinate 3,468 of JAADIZ010000098.1, read as the reverse complement.
TGAAATATTGATAACATCATCTGTTCTTCCAGTAATTGTTATATACCCATTTTCATCATACATGGCACCATCACCAGAAAAATAAACAGGCTTACCATCTTTTTTGCAATCACCAAAGTAAGACTTGATAAATCTTTCAGGATCACCCCAAATAGTTCTTATCATAGATGGCCAAGGTCTAGTGATACAAAGAAGACCTTTTTCGCCTACTGGAGTTGGATTTCCTTCTTTGTCCATAATCTCTGCTTTTATTCCAGGCAATGGGAATGTTGCACTTCCAGGCTTGATAGGGGTAGCACCTGGTAAAGGAGAAATCATATGTCCTCCTGTCTCAGTTTGCCACCAAGTATCAACTATAGGACATTTACCCTTACCTATTTCATTATAATACCACATCCAAGCATCTGGATTGATTGGTTCACCAACAGTTCCTAAAACCTTAAGTGAACTAAGATCATATTTTCCAGGCTGATCTGCTCCAACTTTGTGCAGCAATCTTATAGCTGTAGGTGCTGTATAAAATTGATTTATTCTTAACTCTTCTATCATTTTCCACCATCTACCAGCATCAGGATACAATGGAACACCTTCATACATAATTGTAGTTGCACCCATTGCAAGCGGACCATAAACTATATATGTGTGCCCTGTAACCCAACCGACATCAGCTGTACACCAAAAAGTATCGTTCTCTTTTACATCAAAAACATTTTCCATTGTGTACTGTGCCCAGAGAATATACCCTGCACCTGAATGCTGCACGCCTTTTGGCTTACCTGTACTACCACTGGTATAAAGTATAAAGAGTGGATCTTCACTATCCATTGGTTCAGCTTCACAATGTTGAGATTCTAGTTTTATCAAATCATTATATACATGATCTCTACCCTCAACCATGTCTATATCTTCAAAGTTTCTTTTAACTACAAGTACATTTTCACAGCACTCGCAACCCTCTTCTAGTGCAGTATCAACAGTTGGCTTCAAGAGATATGGAGTTCCCCTTCTAAAAGCACCGTCAGCAGTGATAACTAGCTTAGCTTCGGCATCTATAACTCTATCTCTTAGTGCTTCGGCTGAAAAGCCTCCAAACACAACAGAGTGAATAGCACCGATTTTAGCACATGCGAGCATGGCAAAAGCAGCTTCAGGAATCATAGGCATATACAAAACTACTCTATCTCCTTTTTTGATACCAAATTTATTTTTAAGCAAGTTTGCCATTCTATTTACTCTATAATATAAAAGCAGATAAGTTATAATTCTTCTACTACCGTCTTCACCTTCCCATATAATGGCCGCTTTATTTTTTCTAGTTTTTAAGTGTCTTCCGATACATTGATGAGTAACATTTAGTTTTCCGCCAACAAACCATTTGTAAAATGGAGCATCACTCTCATCAAGCACTTTGTTATATGGCTCATACCAATCAATAGTTTCCTTACCTAACTTATCCCAATAAGCTTCATAATCATCATCTACTTGACAACTAAGCTCTTTATACTCACACATGTTTTTTATACGAGCATTTTTGCTAAACTCTCTATTTGGTTCAAAAAATTCTGACATTTATATCTCCTTTTGAATTTATTACCCTATGCTATAAAAATATCATAGCATTTTCATAGCATATAAGGTTTTTAATACTGTTGATACATTATTCTTCTTTATATGAGAATAAAAGTAACACTAGGAAAAATATTTTTCGATCTTATAACCTATCCCTTTAACATTTACTATAAAATCTTCTTTTAAAGTTTTTCTAAATCTACTTATTTCTGCTCTAATAGTCGCATTATCTACAGGCTCATAATTCCAAGCATAACTCCTAAATTTATCGAAATCTACAATTATACCGATGTTACTCGACAAAAGTATTAAGATTTGCAACTGTTTCTTCGTTAGTGATTGAACACTATTATTAAAAAACAGTAATTTTTTTTCTTTTGAAAAACTATAATGTTTTGAGAGAATGATTTGCTGAAATGATTTAGCATCTTGTTCTTTTTTAATACGATTTATTTTAAGTGCCAATTCCTTTAAATGAAACGGTTTTTTTAGATAATCACTAGCTCCCAATTCATAAGCTTCACTAATATCATCAATATCTATATTTGCACTAATAAAGATAGTTGTTGGCACATTTTCTATACTGTTTAACTTTTTAAAAAGCTCCATCCCACTCAAGTTAGGTACATTTATATCTAAAATCAAAAGATCATAATTTTTTTGTATTATATCTTCAAAAGCTTTCGCTCCACTTGCATAACTAACAACTTCATGTCCTATTGTTTCTAGGTACTCTTCAATTGAATTCCCTAGCATGGTCTCGTCTTCAAGTAATAAAATCTTCAATACATTTCTCCATTAAAAGTATATTTAAAGGCTGTCAAATTTTGATTTGAAGTAACTTTTATTTTTATATAATTCGTATCGCAAATAACTTTTACTATATTTAAACCCAAACCGAAACCTCCTCTTGCTTTGTCTTCTCTGTAAAATCTTTCAAAAAGTCTATCACAATCTTTTATATTATCGCCTATACTAGATATTTCAAATACTGTAGTATTGTCTTTTTTGTGTAATTTTATATTTATATTTTCATTTATATAACTGTATTTTATGGCATTTGATATATTGTTATCACATAATCTTTGAAGTTGTGTTTCGCTAAAAAATACAAAAATTCCTTCTTGTATGCTGAACTCAATTTGCAAATCATTCCCTCTTGCTACATCATTAAAATAATCAATCCTATCAAACAAAAAACTACTGAAGTTGATCATTCCTTTTTCATATACGAGACTATCTTTCTTAACAATATATGCTAAATCACCATATATATTTTCAAGCACTTTAACAGCTGCTTCAATTTTTGTCAAGTAGTGATTTTTATCAAATTTTAAATTATATAGCTCAATGTTCATGAGGATGATAGATAACGGGGTATTTATCTCGTGTATTGCATTTTTAACAAATTTATCTTGATACTCTAGCAACTCTTTTGTGTATTCAATTGATCTTTTAAGCTCATTTGTTTTTTCTTCGACCATATTTTCTAAGTGAGAATTCAATTCTATAAGCTCTTTATTTTTTATTTTAACTTTTTCTATCATTTTATTTGCATGCAGTGCAATTTGGCTAAACTCTTTAAACTCTATCTTATCTAAATCAATCGCTTGATATGTTAACGAAGACGAAACAAATGAATTTGTTATAAATTTTAACTCTTTTGAAATTTTTTCAGTAAAAAATCTATATTTTAATATGCTGATTATATACAGAATTATTGTTAAAAGGATAATTTTCAGGACAAAACCTAAAATTTTATTTTTATATGCAATTCTTTTTTTTCTAATCACCTCTTTTACATTATTCATATCAATACTAGCACCATATATGATGCCTAGCTTTTTAAATACTCTTATATATGCAAGATAAGATAGAGTTTAAAGAGTTTAGCCAAAT
>JAADIZ010000137.1 GCA_013151055.1 Campylobacterota bacterium | reverse complement strand
TACTCTCTTCTAAAATTGCTAAAGTTATTTTATCAACTCTAAGCATTCTTAGGAGTTGATTTTTCTTTAATTTATCTATTAGCTCTTTTTTTCCAGCTATAATTCCAGCTTGAACACTTCCAAAAAGCTTATCTCCACTAAAGCTTATAAGAGATGGGCTGTGCTTTAATATTTCTATAAGGGATGGTTCTTTTTGTCCTAAATTATGCGGCAATACTGGGATATAACCACTTCCTAAATCATAATAATCAAGTAGGTTATTATGCAAACAAAGCTCTTTAAGCTCTTTATAAGGTGTATCTTCGCTAAACCCTTCTATCGTAAAATTTGATTGGTGAACTTTCATAAGCATTTTTGTATTTTCATTTATAGCATTTTCATAATCACTAAATTTTGTTTTATTTGTAGCTCCAACTTCTCTTAAAATTGCTCCACTTTGGCTCATAACTTCTGGGATTCTAAAACTTCCACCAATTTCAACCAATTCACCCCTTGAAACCACTACTTCTTTATCTTTTGCAAATGTATTTAAGATAAGAAAAACTGCACTTGCATTATTGTTTACTACCAAGATATCCTCGACATCTAAAAGAGTTTTTAAGTGATTGCTTACATGCTCATATCTTTCGCCTCTGCAACCCTTTTCAAGATTGTACTCTAAGTTTGAATAGTTACAAATAACAGGTGTCGCTCTTTTTAAAATCTCTTTACTTATCAAACTTCTGCCCATATTTGTATGCAGTATCACTCCTGTTGCATTTATAATAGGTTTTAGAGATGGCATAAAAACTTTTTTATATGCTTTATCTATATCTTCAACCATGATTTTATAATCTACACTATCTTTTTTTTGACAAAGTATATCATCTCTTAGTTTTGATATTTTCTCTTTTGTGATTTTTGCAAGCAATTTTTGATTATATTTACTAAAACACTCAACTTGTAAAATCTTGTCTATCTTTGGTATCTCTCTTAATTTATTTTGCATCTATTTCCTCGCTTGGATTTGGAAGACTGTTTTCGTTAAAAAAGTATTTTTTATTTTGTATTTTTGTTAAAATTCCTTTTTGTGCCAATTGTCTAAAAAATTTTATAACTGTTGGTTTACTAACATCTACTTGAGACATTATATCTCCATATGAGTAGTTAAACATGGACTCATCATCTAAATTTTTAAGTATAAATTTTACTAATTCTACCTGTTTACCATCTGTCACAGCTGAAATTGTTTTTATCATATTGTAAAATCTTTTTATCTCTTTTTGTTGAGCCATTGGCAAAAGTACATCATGAATAGAATTTAGCAAATCTTTTAAATTTATCGGTTTTACTATATAATCCTCAACTTTCAATTTAATTGCGTCTATTAAATACTCTGCATCAGTATATGCTGTTGCTACAATAGCTGGAATTTCATAGCCAAACTCGTACTTTAACTCTTTTAAAAACTCGATTCCATTTTCGTGTTTTAGATTTATGTCGGTAATGATTATATCTATGTTATTTTTTTGTATCACATCAATTGCATCTTTGCAAGTCAAAACAGGAAAGATGTTTTTTACAAAATCTTCTAAAACAGTAGCAGTATGTTTTAAAAGCTGAGGCTCATCTTCGATATAGAGAACATTAAAGCCGCTTAAAATATCTAAATTTCTTCTATTCATCATACTTCCTCCTCCAAAGGTAGTTCAACACTAAACATGGCAGAGTTAAAAAAGTATTTCGCACCAAATTTATGTTTTATATTTTTACAATAAATTTTTCCATTCATATGTCGCTCGACCAATTGCTTTGACATATACAAACCAATTCCTGTTCCCACACCATTATATTTGGTTGTAAAATATGGATCAAAAATCTTTGTAATTATATCATCTTTTATGCCACCACCATTGTCTATGATGTTTATATTTATGCTATGTTTCGTCTGCTTTAAAATTATCAAGATTTTTTTATCTTTTAAATTTTCTTTGGATATCAATACATCTTTACTATTATTTATAAGGTTTAAAACTACATGTATAAGCTCATTTTTAAACCCATAAGTTTTTATAGGGTTATGCTCAACAAATACCAATTCAATTTTTTCTTTTTCTAATTGATATCTTGATAATTCTATGGCTTTTTGTATCGCTTTTTTTATATCAAATATCTGCTTTACACGGTTTGGCATAAAAAAGTTTTTAAAATCATCAATGGTATCTGACATATTTTTGCCAAGTCTTAAAGCATCTTTGACTCTGCTTTGTATAAAGTCTCCATCTAGTTTTCCAACACTGTATTTACTTTCAAAGCTTTGTATAATCATCATTAAAGTACCTAATGGCTGTCGCCATTGATGTGCGATATTGTGCAAAACTTCACCCATACTTGCAAGTCTTGCTTGCTGAAACATTATATTATCTTTTTTTCGACTATTTTCAACTTCTTTTTTTACTCTGCCTTCAAGTGAATTGTTTAATGCTCTTAACTCTTTGGTTTTTCGCATAACATTTTCTTCTAGCGAATAATGCAACTCTTTGAAGTTATTTATAATTATAATCGAAACCAAAACTATAAAAGCAAAAGAAAAACCTAGAAGAATCATAAGCATTATAAAGCTTGTATTAAAAAGTTTATCATTTGCCTCTTTTCTCAATATCGCTCTATTTAGATTGTTAGTGATAAGAGTAGAAAGATATATATTCATCGAATTAGTTTCTAGTATAGTATTGTCTATCAATTTTTTATCAATTTTTACTTTTTTATTTAATAACGACATTAATCTTTTAGTTTTCTCATTGATACTTTTTATTTTATTTTCTATATTTTGTGTTACCCTCTTTTCAAATACTCCTTCTTTAAGCACATGGTTATTTGATAGAAAGAAATTAAGCCAATTGCTTGCAAATTCTGGAAGTCCTCCTACTCTCTTGTTTATTTTGTTTTTATACTCTTTCCACTTCTTTTTTATCAGTTGATTTGCTAGAGATAAAACCTCTATACCTTCTGCTTTAGTTATTTGATTTTCTTTGATAGCTCTTAGCGTTTCTTTTATATTTACTTGATATATATCTTTTATCTCTTCGAGTTTCACTTGTGGTTCAGTATGATTTTCAAAAAGAACTTCGAAATCATATTTTAAAGCAAATATCGATATAAGCATCAAAAAACCTATAAAAATAGTTCCTCCAAAAATTGTAAATATTAAGATTTTTGTTTTATTTGCAAATTTTACATGTTCTAATTTCTTATTTGCGTATTTAAAAAATCTATTCATGGTCTCTCTTGCAAAACTTGAAATTTACCATTTGAAAACCGTGATAAAAAAACTCTGTTTAAGAGTTGAGAATTTTTATATTTTATTTTGATAGAGCCTAAAGTATTTGCATTTAAATGTTTAATATGATATAAAAAATCTTTTTCATTGATTTGTCCATTTAATTTTTCTAATGCTTTTACAACAACCTTTGCAGCTAAATATGACTCAAAAGAAGCAAAAGTTGGCTTATGGTTAGGATAATAAAAATTTAATAATTTTTTATACTCTCTTGTGATTTTTGTATCATCGCTATACGAAGGCACCACTTGAGAAAAAATAATATTTTTTCCATCATTATCCAACTCACTCATCAAAGCATCTGCATTGACAAATGAAATAGGACAAAATATAACATTTTTCAAACTGCTTTTTCTGGCTTTTTTTATAAATCTTGCTGTCGGCTTATATGCTCCCACTAAAATAATGGCTTCTGGTTTGTTTTGTTCTATATCATAAATTGCCTGCTTTATAAAAAGAGTGTTTCTTTTATAGGTGCCTTCGCTTTGCAATTTTAAATTTCTTACTTCAAGTGCACTAAGTAATGCCTTATATCCTTCTTTGCCATAATCGTCATTTTGATAAAAAATAGAAAATTTACTCAAATTTTTATTCTTTACAAGGTACCCAACTAAAGCATCTATCTCTTCTTTGTAAGAGCTTCTTAGATTTACAATATTTTGGATTTTTGGATTTCTTAAAAAACTAGCACCTGTATAAGGAGCGATGAAAGGAATTTGACTCTTTTTAATCAATGGCAATACTTTTTTTACCGTAGGAGTTCCCACAAAATCAAAAAGAGCAAAAACTTTATCTTTTTTTATTAGCTTATTTATATTTGTTAGAGTAATTTCTGGCTCATACTTATCATCATAATGTATAAATTTTATCTTTTTTCCATCAATTCCACCTTTTGCATTGATATGATTAAAATAAATATTTGAGCCGATTACCACCTCTTCGCCTAAATTTTGATTTATACCACTAAGTGGCAATGATGCACCGAGTCTTATCTCTTTTATGTCAGGTTGTTGATTTACAAACAATCTAACTACGATAACGGCTACAAACACGACAAAAAGATATATATAGTTTTTCTTTACCAAATCTTCTCCTTCACACTTATTATAGCAAAATATTTGATATTTTTTCTCTTGATTAAAGACAAAATACCTCCTGTTAAGAAGATTTTAATGGGATATTTTGTAATATTGGTAAATATAGATTAACCAAAAGGTATATAAAATTATGACAAGCGAATATCTATTTTTCACCAACAATAAACTTGAATTTCCTTTAGATGAAAGTATAAATGTTTTAAATAAAATAGATAATAATGACTATATAGTAGCAAATACCGACATAATTTCGACACAGATATATGCACCAGAGATAAACTTTTATATGAGTAATAGTAAAGATGAAATTGGTGATATTATCAAAAATATCAAATCTTTATATGACATAAGGTCCTTAGCTTTTGACCTTGCTCAAGACATGGATTTTACAAAAGAAGTAAATAACAAGTTACTAATTGTAACAACTGAGGATAATCAAGAAAAATATGAGAATATTTTAAAAAATGATGTATTTACCTCTGTTACACTAAGCCCTGAAATGATTATTGATATAAATGGTCACATAGGGGAGTTGAAAGTTTTAATTAAAAAAGAAGAATCCCAGTATGAGATAGAGTTTGATCAAATTATATGGAAAAATGCTCCCCAGTTTGCCATGAAGCAAAGTGGAGTATATGATCCAAACGCCTTAGATTTAGAAGAAATAGAAAAAACCATAACTGCGAACTTAGATGGATATAAATATAAAAATTTTATAGTTTATGATTCTAAGATATGTCAATACAATGAAAGAACGGTTGAGATATGTTCAAAATGTGAAGAAGTTTGTCCAACCATATCAATTTTAAAAGAAGATAAAACAAGGCACTTGCTTTTTTCTGATGTTGATTGTCATGGATGTGGTGGTTGTGTTAGTGTTTGTCCCTCTGGTGCTCTTGATTATACGCAAATGCCAAGAGGTGCATTTAGTAAACTTGTTAGCTTTTATGAAGATAAAACTGCACTGATAATTCCAAGAAAAATGCAAATAGAAAATTTGGCGATAGACTTAGATAAAGGCATCTTGCCGTTATCCATAGAAGGTGAAAAATACCTTCATGAGACACATTTTATGAGTTTGCTTCAAACAAGTGGAAATCCCGTCATATTTTATACTGATTTTATCTCTAAAGGGACAGGAGATGTGATTAGATTTATAAATGAGATATTTATGAAGAAATACAATAAAAAAGCTATTTTTGTATGCAAAGACAAAGATGAGCTAAAAGAAGCATTTAAAAACTTGAAGTCTATACGCGAGTGCAAATATGGCATAAATGAAAATAACATGAAAAAGCGAGAAGTATTTGCAGTTAGACTTGCTCATTTAGTCGGCGAAGATGATTTGGGCATTGTAAAAACTGGGGAACATGTACACTATGGAAATATACAAATCAAAGAAGAAAATTGCACACTTTGCCTTAGTTGCGTAGGAGCTTGCAATGTTAAAGCTTTGACCGCTCATCCGCAAGACAATTCACTAAGATTTAATCCTGCTATTTGCACAAATTGTACTTATTGTGAAGTTGTTTGCCCTGAAGCTGATTGTTTAGTAGTCATAAGAGATGAGATATCACTCAATCCATCTTATTTTCAACAAAATATAATGGCAAAAGATGAACTTTTTGCTTGTGTCGAGTGTGGCAAAGAGTTTGC
>JAADIZ010000202.1 GCA_013151055.1 Campylobacterota bacterium | reverse complement strand
CTTATCAAGTAAATCCAATATCCAAAGCATAATTGATATTCTTACAGTATCTAAATAATTTATTATATTTTTTTTATAATACCATTTAAGAAAGGCTAATTTTGTAGCAAATAAAACAATAAAAAATAAAAAAAGACTAAAAACTTTTATTGCTATTAAAAAAGTTACTACAACTTCAACATAAGAAACCATATATACGAAGTTAAAAACTATCTTTTGCATTCCTCTTCCAGTGTATTCTTGCGGAAATAATTTTGTAGGAAGCCAATAAAATATGGCATAAGATACTATCAGCAATTTAGAAATATACCAAATATTTTTTATGAATATCTGATGTATGATGTTTAAATCTATAAAATATGTATCCGGAGATAACATTAGATATTATCTCCTTATTATTCTAAATTTTACTCTTCTGTTTAGTGCTCTGCCTCGTGCTGTTTTATTTGTTGCTATTGGTCTATCTTCCCCATATCCTACTGTAAGTATTCTTGAAGTTGATATGCCCATTTTTATCAATTCTTTTTTAACAGAATTTGCTCTGTTTTCTGATAAAACATAATTATATTTTTTAGTTCCAAAATTATCAGTATTTCCCTCAATTCTTATTTTAACATTAGTGTATTTGTTTAAATATTTTGCTATTGGCCTTAATAGCTCTATACTTTTTGGCAATAATTTGTATGAATCAAAGGCAAAGTGCAAATTATGAAGTGTGAATGTTTTTGAATTATTAAAATGATCTTCAACTACTTGGTATGCAGTAGATTCAGAGTTTAAATATATTCTATTTAATAGGAAAAATATCAATTTCCATCTTAAAAGTTCGCCATCATATCTTTTGTTTTGAAACTCAAAAGGTCTTAAAAAAACTACCCCGCCTTTGCCGTATCTTATAAAAGAGACCAAAGGTTTTCCACTTTTTGATTGCAATAGATATGCCCCATTTGGTATAAAATCAACTGTCATAAAATTTTTAGTGATTAATTGGAGATTTTTTATATCTTGGAAATAAGGAATATAACTTTTCACTCTATACTTTAACTTTAAAGGTCCATAATTTACAAAATCAAGTCTTTTGCTTTTGTAAGTATAGGTTTTAACTTTTCTGTCGAAAAATTTTAAATTTCTACTTTTTTCTATCATTTTACGGTTTATAGCTTTTGAGTCTATCTCTCCGTTTTTCTTAAAAGTATCATATCTTGTAGAGTATATACCCCCTTCTATCCAAAGTATACCTCCTTCTCCTATCCACCATTTGAGTATATCTTGCTCTCTTGAGGAGAGATTGTAAGTGTATCCAATATCTTCAAATAGATCATTCGATACTCTTTTAAATTCATTTGCCCACATAGGTAAAACATATATAAAATCTTCAGCAAAAGGATTTGTTCTTAGTTTCCAAAAATCAACATCTTTTATATTGCTAAATTTATATCTGTAATCAATTTTACTATAAAACTGATTTGAAAATTTTCCTCCGAAGTCAATTATTGGTTTATAAGAGATAAAAGGAAAATCTTTTAAAAGTTGTCTTCCATTATTTACCTTTGGCCAAATATTATCTACCGACACATCATAAACTTCTACTGCCTCGGGAGAAAGCACTTTTTTTTCAAAAGCTGACTCATTTTTTGTAGCACAGCCACTAAATAGCAGCACGATGCAGATGCAGCCAAAAATATAACTTTTCATATCAAATCCTTTCAAAATGATGAATAATAATAAAAATCAAGTTTTTTTATCATTCTAATTGCGTACCTAAAACTAAAAACCCAAAATACTATACTTCCTACTAACAATCCAAAAACTGCATATTGAAGCCCAAACATTCTACTTAAAATTATACCTATTATAATATTTATAATCGTTGCAATAAAAATGGACTTTACAGAAAAATATTGTCTTGAAAATGAAAAAATAAAAAGAACATTCATAAGCCCATTAACTAAAAAAGCATAAGAGATGGCTGCCACCCAATAAACAAAAGGAGTATAACCATTAAAAAAATTTTCTATATATTTAAAATCTGTAAGTTTATATATAAGATATACAAAAAGATATGTCAAAACTATCGTGAGTATTGAAACTACAAGATAAACGATATTAAATCTTTTAAAAAAAGCAAATACTTCGTCATTAAACTTTTGATATTGATTGTATTTAAATTTCACAATCATATCATTTATACGATACATAAACTCATGGATGCTAACTTCAGTAAAACCCATTAAAAGTACAAGTGCTATTAATGCCCAGTCCAAACCAAGTTCATAGGGAACATCAAACCATATAAAATATGGTTTTGTTCCAGTACTAACACTCCATGCTACCACTCTATCTGTAATTAGAAAAGTAAAATATAAAAAACCATAAATATAAAACGGAATAAGAGAATAAAAAAGAATAGATGCTCTTGGAACACCTTCTCCCTCGGCTATAATACTTTTTTTCAAATTTCGTATTTTCATATATGAAAAAACAGCCATAATCAGATCTAAAATAACTAAAGCTATAAATTGGGCTTCAGGTAATTTTATTTTTAAGATACCATGTGCGATATATACGAAAAAGATACCTACAAGAAAGAAGTACAATATCTTAGTATACTCTTCAAACATATAATATACAGATACAAATAAAAATAAAAAAGATAGAAGAAAAAAGAAAGTTATGAGTACAAAAAAGTAATAAGTAGGTAAAATCTCAAAAAATAAATTAAATGCAATTAAGATTAAACCTACTGCAATTACTAGTATTAGACCAGTATTAAATAGTACCTTGGTTACATTTGATGCTAAAATATACTCATCTTGCTTTAAATAAAAAAGCCCTTTTCTTCCAATTGCTTGAGCCGAAGCCCCTGTGATAATCAAAGCCAAAAAAGTTCCCAATGCTATAACAGTAGCTTTTGTTTTATCCATTTCTATCCCTGACCAAATCGCATATCCTATAGCCAAAGTAAAAAATATTTGGACAAACATCGGCATTGCAAATGCTAATCCGCGAATATAATTTTTGAAAATTCTAGTAAAATAAGGAGGTAATTTTTCCCAGTTTGTAAGGGCTTTTACTGGATAAGTTTTCGTATCTTTGTATTGCATGAGATACTTTGCCATCTCAAAAACATTATCAAATCCATACTCTTTTTTTGCATCTATATCTCTTATACCATAAATCTCCAAAAGTGCGGCAATTTCCCAAAAGTCAAGAGGTTTCCCTTTGTTGTTTGTAATATCATCATATAAAGATTTTAGATCTTTGCTATTGCTACTTGTTTCCACTTTACGCCTTCGTTTTGTAGGTATTTATTGTATAAATCTTTATAGATAAAACTGTAATTTTCTACCATATCTTCTACGGTAAAACCGTTTAGTATGAATTCTCTCGCCTCAATACCCATCTCTTTTGCAATATCTGGATTATTCAGTATATATATAACTTTATCGGCAAATTCTTGATAATCTTTTGGTTTTATTACATATCCGTATCCATCAAGAACCTCTTTCGTCCCGCCTACATCGGATGAAATTACGACTTTTTCACAAGCCATCGCTTCAATAACAACAAAAGGAAAAGCTTCAGAAATGCTTGTAAGCATCACAACATCGCCTTCATTGTAAGCATTTTGAGGACTATTGGTGCTTCCGGCAAAGATAAAATTTTTTTCTATGTTTAACTCATTAACTAGTTTTTGACAATAGTGAAAATATTTTTTATCTACAATAGGACCATAAAGTTTAAAAAGTACATTAGGTATTTTTTTTGATACAATCTCTGCCGTTTTTATAAAAGTTTCTATGTCCTTTAGAGGATCAATTCTGGCAACCATTACAACTATTGCTCTATCCTCTTTTTTTTCAATATTGATGTGTCTAAATTTTAAAGTATCTATGCCATTGTGGATAGTGTGTATTTTTTCTTTTTTGACTCCCCATTGTATTTCCCATCTTGAATTATAGTTGCATACAGGAGATATGATATCTGCAAAATGAAAGTTTAGTTTTGAAACCAAGGTGATGAGTCCCATCATAAACTCTTTTGTGCGAATAGGCATTTGATTTCTTGAAGCTGATAGATATTGTTCTCTTATGTAAACACCATGCTCAGTTAATAAAAATTTACTATTAAATTTTTTTTTAGCAACTATACAGGATAATCCACAAAAAGCAGCCGCAGAGGAGTGATATATAGGTGCTTCAGGAAGTTTGGGAAGAAGAGATATAAAAAATCTATAAAGATATCTAAGCCCTTCAACCATATCAAAAACAGTAGGAATATCCTCTTTAATATTTTTGTAATGATCTAAAATATAATTTCTATATATTTTCCAAATTTCTTCTGATCTAAATGTTTCATAATAATCATATATATGGAAATATTCATAAAATTCATATATTGCATCCCCTACAGCATCTAAATCATCTTTTTTTCTAAAAATATGGTCTAATATCAAAAGGATAATTGGTTTTAACCTTTGTGTGTTATGCTCCATCTGCGTTTTCACTTTAGCTTCATATATTTTGGAAAATTCTATTTGTCTTATGTACTCTATCGGCTCTTCTGTCCCCCAAAGCGGAACATTTATGATATCAGCCACATTTGGAGGGATATCGAATTTTAGTTTTACATAAGGATGCATTTGTATAGGGATTAAAATAAAATCTATATTTCTTAACTCATGCATTAAAATATCAGCCCAAGTACTGACTCCCCCTGTTACATAAGGGTATGTTCCCTCACCTGTCCATACTACTTTAATTCTGCTCATAGAATTTTCTTTTTCCAACTAAAATACTTAAAATAGACATCTCTTTGATATAATCTTGTTTCATTTGGATTAGTTGATTTTTATAGTTTAAAAAGTCTTTTATTCCATTTGAGTAATCTTTATATGGTGATATGCCACTTATATATTTCTCTTGCATTATTTTCATTTTTTTGTCATTTAGTGTAAGCAACTCTTCTAGAAACTGTTTTTGTTTTTTTATTCTTATGACTTCGTTATAAGATTTTTCTACTTGAATTAATACATCTCTTTGTTTTGCAGAAAATATACTATTTTGTTTTAAAATATTATACCTCTGCCTTTCTTTATTTAAGCGAATATCATCTCTTTCATAAATCGGTATCTTAAATGTCAGCCCAATACCCCAGTAAGCTCCTCTTCCGGCACCTGAAAGATTAAATATATCATCCTTGCTCAATCCATAGCCTAAATATGAGTTAAAATTAATTTTTGGGTAGTATCTTCTTCTTTGAGACAATAGGTCTGTTTGTTTGATTTTTAAAATATTTGATTCTATTGCTACAGCACTATTTTGTTTTATTGCTTCTTTTTGTAGCCTCACCAAAGATTCCATATTTAAGTGTATCTTGGCAGGAAAAAGCAAAAAAGGTTTTTCACTTCTTGATTTTATGCTGTGTCTTAATATATAATCATTATGTAAATATTTATATCTTAAATCCAATATGGCTCTTTTTAGATTTATCAAATCGGTTTGGGAGTTTATATAATCCAAAATAGAATCTTTCCCCTGCTTATATCTTTCATCTACAATTTTCTTGATAAATTCTTGTTTTTTCAGTATTTTTTTAAATATTGTCAACTCTTCTTGAGATATATACATGTTTGTGTATATCGAAGTTCCCAAAATTATTAGCCTCTCTTTAGCATTCAATTCCTTGATATCGGCTAATCTTTTATCTAAAATATTATACACATGGTTTATAAGTCTATATTGACCGTCATAAAGCAACTTATTTGCATTAATTGCAACTCCTGTATTGGTATATTTGGTATTTGTATTAACATTTGTATTGTTGCCATTGTTCGTAGCTACATCTTCACCAGTTTTCAGATATCCATCTATATAGACATCAAAATTGTATCTATCTTTTTTTATTTCTGATAAAAGATAGTCTATCTTTTTTTGATAAAAATCTTGATGGGCACTATCGTTATAATTGAAAAGTGCAGATATATAACGATTTAAATTTAAAATATCATATTTTTTTGTATCAATTGTTTTATATAAATTTGGTATTTGATATGAGTTTAGGATTTTAGGTTCATTTAGTTTTGGTCTTTTATCGTA
>JAADIZ010000195.1 GCA_013151055.1 Campylobacterota bacterium | reverse complement strand
GCAAGGGCAAGCAAAATTTATGCTAAACTTTTTCAATCCTTCAAAGCCTTAGCTATCAACTCAAGCGGATTTTTAAAGACTACATCTACATCATTTTGAAATAGTGAGTTTGTTATTTGCATTCTACATGCACTGCACTCGGCACTTACTATGTCTGCTTTCGTCTCTTTTATCATGGCTGCTTTTGGCATTCCTGCAGATTTTGCGAGATGATATTTTTCGGTTTGTATCGTCACTCCGCCAAATCCGCAACAGCGATTTGAATCACTCATCTCTTTTAAGAGATAATTTTGGCTTATCAACTCTCTTGGTTCTTGATATATACCTTGCATTTTTCTTGCATGGCAGGGGTCATGATAAGTTATGATTTCATCCATATTTTGTTTTTTACTTGCTAAGATCTCTTTTAGATTTGTGCATTTTTCAAGATACTCTGTAGCCATATAGATTTTTGGAGTTAATTTTTCTGCTCTACTTTTCCACTGTGGTTTATCATGAAAAAAGTGTGCATAATCTACCTTTATCATGGCGCTACAAGTTGCCTCTGGTATGATAATCGCATCTAATTCATCTATAAAATTCTCCATATACTCGATATTATGCTTTGCAAGATAATCAACAGTATCAAAATCTCCTGTAAAATACGCTGGTGCCCCACAACACAATTGTTGTTTTATAAGATAAGCATCAATCTCTAAAACTTTTAAAATTTCTAGTAATGCTTTTCCGATATCTGTGTAAGTATAATTTGCCAAACAGCCTATAAAAATTCCAACTTTTCCTTTGCCTCCATTTTTTATGACATCAGGGTGAGAGTTGAGAAAACTTTTAGCTTTGGCACTTGGGAGAAGTCTATCTTTTTTGATAATCGGCATAGAAAATCTAGGCTCCATAGAGCTTTGCTTTTCGTGTATCTTAAATCCACATGTTTGAAATACATATCCCAATTTTGCAAGCAAATCCATCACTTTTCTGTGTCTTAAAAGCCAAAAGAAGAGTTTTTTATACCAAGCAAGTCCATATTTTTGTCTTATATCATCTCTTACTTGCTCTATGAGCATATCAACTGGTAAATCATTTGGGCAGACATCGACACAATTTGTGCATAAAAAACAGCTCTCAAATATATCTTTGGCATTTCTATCTAGCTCTAAATCACCTCTTTGATAAGCCCCCAAAAGGTCTAAAAACCCCCTTGGAGAGGTGACTTCATCCATATTTACATTGTGGATAGTACAAGTTGGTATACACTTACCGCATTTTATACACTCATCACTCGTGATGTTGAAATCAAACATCTATACTGTCTTTGAAAATCTTCGTTTGCTCTCTGGTATCTTTTTAAGATAGGCATCAAAAGGCATAGAAATATTTCTAATAAGAAGCGTTCCTGTTGTATTTACCGTGATTTTTTTATTCACTTTATCTATCTTCACAAGCCCTTCATCTACAAAGGAAGATAAATCATCAATTGCATCATCAAAATACTCAAAAAAGTCAATCCCAAACTCTTTTTCAACTCTTGCGATATTGAGCTTAAAGTTACTCATAAGCTCCATAATCACAGCTTTTCTAAGTACATCATCATCATTTAGACTAAGTCCTCTATGAACAGGGAGTCTTCCGTGGTCTATCGCATTTTCATATGAACTCATATCTTTAAAATTTTGCACATAATGCTTCACACCTTCACCTATGCTTGTCAATCCTATCCCTACTAAATCGGCTCCACCTTTTGTGGTGTATCCTTGAAAATTTCTATGAAGTTCGCCTTTATCTATCGCTAAAAAAAGCTCATCATTTGGTTTTGCAAAATGATCCATGCCTATCATGCGAAGCCCATTTGAAGAAAGAAAATCTATAGTATATTTTAAGATTTCAAGCTTTTCACTTGGAGTCGGTAGAGTTGTTTCATCTATCTTGCGCATAGTTTTTTTCATCCAAGGAACATGGGCGTAATTAAACACAGCAAATCTATCAGTATCAAGTAAAAGTGCTTTTTCTAGTGTTTTTTTAAAGGTTTGTAAATTTTGATAAGGCAATCCATAAATCAAATCCATATTTACTGATTTTATTCCAGCCTCTCTTACCATTTTTACAGCATTATTTGTTACTTCAAAAGGCTGAATTCTATGTACTGCTTTTTGTACAGATTCATTAAAGTCTTGTACACCAAAGCTGACTCGATTGAACCCACCTTTAACCAAAACATCAACTTGCTCTTTTGTCAAAAATCTAGGGTCTATTTCACAACTTATCTCAGCATCACTTGCAAAATTTTTAAAATACTTTCGTATAAGTTTTATAATTCTCTCTAACTCTTTTGCACTAAAAAATGTTGGAGTTCCTCCGCCAAAGTGCATTTGTATAACTTCTCGATTCATATCAAGATGATGCGAAAGTATCTCTAACTCTTTTTCAAGATAACCTATATATCTCTCTTTTTTATCATCTTTGCTTGTAAAAACAACATTGCACCCACAAAAATAACATGCACTTCTGCAAAAAGGTAGATGAAAATACAGAGATAATCCTCTTTTTTTATCTTGGTTTTTCAAAATCTCTATATATGATTTTTCATTAAAATTTTCATTAAACTCAGGAGCTGTTGGATAGCTCGTATATCGTGGTCCTGGTTTTGAATATTTGGAAAACATTTCAAAATTTATCATTTAACTGTCCCCTTTTGTTTGGGCAAAGCCCAAGCAAAATTCCTCGCGACTGAAGCTTTGGCTTCGCCAAGAAGAAACTTATTTTTTTTGCTATATTGTTTCACTATGACTACCTTGTTTATTATGTGATTTGATTTGCAAACAAATCTTTTAAATTTAAAAATAGATTTGGATACTCTTTTTTTATCTTTCTTAATAACTTTTCCAAGTCAATGTTTAGAGTTTTTTCATTGCCATTTTTTGCAGCTAGTTTTTTCACCTCATCCATGGCAACCGCCCACACATCTTGATAATCAATAGGCACATGTTGGAGTATCGTTTTTTCTAATTTTAAATCAAAATTATCTTGTTGTAATTTTTTAAAACTTTCTATAAGTTTATTGATTGAGCTCATAGAAATCATCGTATGAAGTTTTTGATTTTCATCTATGACAAACCAAGGCTCTTTACCACTCCAAGTGCCACTTTTTAAATTTAATGTTTTTATGTCTGGATTATCTGTATTTTCAACCTCTATAACCGTCTCATAATTTGTACTGTCATCACCAACATATTTTTTAATTTTTTCTATTTCATTTAACATATCTATCTCTTTTTACACATTTATCTTTTTTCATCTAGCCAAACCATCAAACCTTTTTGAGCATGAAGTCTGTTTTCTGCTTCGCTAAAAACTATATCTGCATATTTTTCAAGTACGCCATCACTTACTTCATACCCTCGATAAGCTGGCAAGCAGTGCAAGAAAATAGCATCATTTTTTGCTTTTGACATCAATTTATCATCGACGATATAACCGTCAAAATCTTTAACTCTCTTTTCTTTTTCTTCTTCTTGACCCATAGAAACCCAAGTATCAGTAGTTACAACATCTGCATTTCTAACTGCTACTTCTGGGTCATTTGTATATGTTATAACTCCGCCACTTTGCTCACAAAGCATCTTTGCATCATCGATAATTTCTTGCAAAGGCTCATACCCTTTTGGAGTTGCAACTCTTAACTCAAAACCAAGTTTGCTAGCTAACATCATCCAAGAGTGAGTCATATTGTTTCCATCTCCTACATAAGCGACTATCGGATTTTTATCCTTACCGTTTTCAACCATACTCAAATAATCAGCCAAAAGTTGTACAGGATGATATTTATCTGTAAGACCATTGATGATAGGCACTTTAGAATAAGCTGCAAATTCATCTAAAACACTCTGTGAATATGTCCTAATCATGACCATGTCAACCATACGGCTTATCACACGAGCCGAGTCTTTCATGGGCTCTCCTCGACCTAGTTGCAAATCATTTGAAGACAAAAACAGCCCTTGACCACCTAATTGATGAATGCCTACTTCAAAACTTATCCTCGTTCTTGTACTACTTTTTTCAAAAAGCATTCCTAAGGATTGATTTTGAAGATACGGTATATAGTTTTTGACTTTTGCCTCTTTTTTGATTTTAACACCAAAATCTATTATCTCTAAAATTTCCTCTTTTGTAAAATCATACAATGATAAAAAATGTCGCACAGCCTATCCTTTCCCTAAAATTTCAGCAACCTCTTTTGCGTGGTAGCTTATGATTATGTCCGCTCCTGCTCGTTTGAATCCCAACATAGTTTCCATCATGACTCTATCATAATCAATCAAACCAGCTTTTCCTGCATTTTTGAGCATTGAGTATTCACCGCTGACATTATAAACTGCAAGTGGCAAAGTTGTTGCATTTCTCACATCTCTTATGATATCCATATAAGCGAGTGCTGGTTTTACCATCAGTATATCAGCACCTTCCATCTCATCTTCCACTGATTCGGCTATCGCTTCTCTTCTGTTGGCTGGATTCATTTGATAACTTTTTCTATCTCCAAAACTTGGAGCCGACTCTGCAACATCTCGAAATGGACCATAATATGCACTTGCAAACTTGGTAGAGTAGCTCATGATAGGAAGATTTATAAAATTCTCACTATCAAGTGCATCTCTTATAGCTGTTATCATGCCATCCATCATACCACTAGGTGCTATCATATCAACTCCTGCTTTGGCGTGAACGATAGCTTGCTGACCTAATATCTCCAAAGTCGCATCATTATCAACTGTTTCGTGTTCCATATCGAGTATCCCGCAATGCCCGTGATCGGTAAACTCGCAAAAACATAAATCACTCACAACAAACATATCTGGATACTCTTTTTTTATCGCACTTATCGCACTAGCAACTATGCCATGCTCACAAAGAGCGTCACTTCCGATACTATCTTTTACATCAGGTATGCCAAAAAGTATGATAGAATTTAATCCTAAATCCTTTAAAACTTTGCACTCTTTTAGTATCTCATCTATGCTCATCTGAAAAACACCTAGCATTGAGCTTATCTCCTTTTTTAATCCACTTCCACTTTTAACAAACAAAGGATATATAAAATCATCTTTACTGAGTTTGGTTTCTTGTACCAAATCTCTTAAATTTTTATTAATTCTTAATCTTCTAAATCTTTTAAACATTCTTTTTCCTTATGTCTGGTAAAATAAAGATAATATTTTACCATAATATACTTAATAAGGCTAAACAAACATATGAGAATCAACATATCAAATGTAGCAAATCTTCCAACAAAATATGGAAACTTTAAGATACAATCATTTAGAGAAGGCGTGAAAGAACATCTTGTTATATTTAATGAGCCATTAGAAAAAACTCCAATAGTGAGAATTCACAGCGAATGTTTAACAGGCGATACGATAGGAAGTCTAAAGTGTGATTGTGGTGATCAACTGCAATTTGCCTTAAAAACCATAGGTGAAAAAGGCGGAATGGTGATATACTTAAGGCAAGAAGGAAGAGATATAGGGCTTTTAAATAAAGTAAACGCTTACGCCCTTCAAGATGCAGGATATGACACAGTCGAGGCAAATCACCAGTTAGGTTTTGAAGCAGATGAGAGAAATTATGGGATAGTAGAGATCATATTACATCACTTTAAAGTAAAATCTATAAGACTTTTAACAAATAACCCAAAAAAAATGCAAAGTTTAAAAGATGTGAAAATAGTAGAAAGAATTCCAATAATCATAGAGCCAAATAAGTACAATAGAAAATATCTAAAAACAAAAAAAGAGGAGATGGGGCATCTGCTGTGAAATTAGACTTAAAAGAGATGAATTCGTATCAAAAACCACAAAATTTTTCTAAAAATTGTGAGACTTTTACTAAATTAATTTTGAATTATAATAAAATACACAACATAACTGGTGCAAAAAACAAAAAACAGATAGAAGAAAATATAGATGACAGTATCTACCCTATAAGATTTTTTAAAAAAGATATAAAAAAGGCGATAGATGTTGGCAGTGGGGCTGGATTTCCTGGTTTAATTTTAGCTATGTACTTGCCTGATGTTCATTTTACTCTATTTGAGCCCATAAAAAAGAAGAGTTCTTTTTTACATTTAGCAAAAA
>JAADIZ010000190.1 GCA_013151055.1 Campylobacterota bacterium | reverse complement strand
TACTATGTTTGTTGGTGGTGCAGCGTATAACATAAAAAAAGACATTGATAATTCTAACTATAAAATGTTTAAAAAGATTATTTGCTAAAACAGAAAAGTAGTCTTAATATTGGTTTAATATTATTGTACGTATAATAATATTAAACCAATATTAGAAGGAGTTTATTATGTTTTCAAATATGTCTATCTCCAAAAAAGTTCAAGTTCCACTAATCATGTTTGTTTTAATTGGTATAGTGATAATCGGCTTTACAAGCTGGATATCAATAAAAAAGATGGAAGTAACTACTTATAAAAATGAAGTTTCTGAATTTAAAATTAATTTGAATAACCAAATTCAATCCAAAAATAATGTATGGCTTACAAATGCTATGCAATTATCAAGAAATCAAAGAATTATTAATGCTTTTGTAAATAAAGATAGAAAAACACTAGAAAGTATAATGTCTGGTATCGGAAAATTATACCGAGTTAATACACCCTTCAAAAAAGTGAGCGTACATCTTCTTGAGCCATCTTTAAAAACATTTTTTAAATCTTGGAAACCGAAAAGTTTTGGTGACGATTTTTCAAGCTCTAAAGCATATCAAAAAGTTTTAAAAACTAAAAAACCAATTATAACTTTTGAGGAATCAACAAAAGGAGTGAGGTTAAAAAGCGTATTTCCTATGTATGATAAAGGCAAATTTATAGGTCTCTTATCATTTGGCGGAGGAATTAACAATTTTGGTGGAGCTTTGAAAAAAAGTGGTATAGATTTTTTATATTTTTTAGATAAAAAGTATGCTCCTCTTTTTGTAAAAGCAAAAAAGATAAAAGATGGATATCCACTTTCAAGTACAAAACATATAGATAAAAAGTTTTCAAAGTATGTATTTTCTAATAATTTTAGCTTAAATAAGGCTATAAAATCTGATTATACTCTCGATAAACAATATTTCACGAAAGCATTTCCTATTAGAAATTTTAAAAAGGAAGTTATTGGATATGCACTTCTCGCAACAAATATCAATACAGTAAAAGCAGCGATTGATGGTATGAGTTCCTTAGTGATTTTGCAACTTATCATGATGATAATTATAGATATAATTATTGTTCTGCTTATCATTTTAGTTTTACATAAATCACTAATAAAACCTATAAAAAATCTGGATTATACTGCACAAGAATTAGCAGAAGGAGAAGCAGATTTGTCTAAGAGAATAAAAGTAATATCTAATGATGAGATAGGTCGTGCAATTACTAGCTTTAATAAATTTTTGGATAAGGTGGAAGCCATTGCCAAGGAAGCTCAACATGATGCAAGCGAAGCAAAAAGAGCAACTAAAGAAGCAAGTGGCAGTTTGATTAAAAGCAATCTTTTGACAACAGTATCAGACAAAATGGTTAATGGAGTTATTTATGACAATGCCAACATACAAGAAAATATACATAAGAACTTACGGGGCATAGAAGAGATAAACGAGATAAATAATGGAAATGAAAAAATTGTACAAAATGTTCAAAAAAATACAAGTGAGATAGTTGAGAATATAAACGAAATAGTAGAAATGATGAACGGTGCAAAAGAGAGTTCGCAGCAATTAAATCAAAATGTTGATGAGATAAGTAATGTAATTTCTCTTATCAAAGACATCTCAGACCAAACAAACTTATTGGCACTAAATGCTGCTATTGAAGCAGCAAGAGCAGGTGAACACGGGCGAGGATTTGCTGTTGTTGCAGATGAAGTGAGAAAACTAGCTGAACGAACTCAAAAAGCAACCCAAGAAGTTGAAATGAACATAAATGTTTTAAGGCAAAATTCAAATGCTATGCTCGAAAGTAGTGAAAAAACCCAAGATTATACAACCTCATCATCACAACAACTAGAAGAATTTACACATACTTTAAGTGAGTTGATTGATAACTCTAAAGCAACTAAAACAAAAAGTGAGTTTGTCGCTCATGAGCTAAATATCACGCTTGCCAAGATTGATCACATAGTTTTTAAGACACAAGGTTATTTGGCTGTATTTAAAGAAGATAAAAATTTTAGTGCCAATGATGCAAATAATTGTAGATTTGGTAAGTGGTACTCATCTGATGGTAAAAAATCTTTAGAGGCATGTTCTGGATATCAAGCTGTATTTAAACCTCATAAAAATGTTCATGATGATATTATAAAATTATCTTCAATTTTAAAGAATAGCAATATGATTGATAAAGCCGATGAGATACTAGCAGTACTCGATGAGGTAGAGGATAGTTCAAATAAACTTTTTAGTTTACTTGATGCATTAACACAAGAGAAAAAAAACTCTTAAATTAGGGATATATAACTCCACTTATGCCACCGTTTGCACTATGATAGATGGTGGTATTGTTCTTTCTTGCATAAAATTTTAATAAAAGATGCTGTAAGGTAGGCTCAATTGATGGTTTAAACCAAGCATTGTTGCTGATTGCTATCATTTTTTTTGGCGAATTTTCAAAAAGCTTTTGAGTTGTTGCTTCAAAGCAAATCGCACTTCTAAATTTTATACCTTTTATAACAAAATCTGTTGGATATTTTGCTTTTGAATAATCTTGGGCAGAGTTAAAAAATATCTTATTTATAAAGGTTTTTATAAATTTAGGAAGTGGTATTTCCTCTCCAAATGGGACTAGTATTATCTTATGTCCTATTTTCATTTTGCCCTTATTGAAGAAGTACGAAGAATTATATATTTTTTTATTTTCATATGTCAGCCCACCTGTTATGATGCCTATGTTCATGGATAGTTTTTTTAGTATATTTATTTCATCTATGTGTAGATTTAGGTATTGAGGGAAAGCACTTTCGGGTAAAATTATCAAGTCAAATTTTTTATCTATAGCATCTTTAATAAGAACAAAATTTTGTCTTGCCAAAGTTGTTTCAAATTTAGGATTCCACTTATATGACTGATTTATATTCATATTTGTGATTTTGATATTTAATTTTGGCTGAATTATTTTTTGCACAGGATTATATAAGCAAATAGCAAAAATTATAATAGCAAAAATTTTATACCATTTTGGTAATTTAATCAGCAATACAATAGATACTAGAAATAGAGCATAGAATAGTGTTTTAGTGTTAAAATAACTATTAATAAGGACTAGTTCAGGTTTGAGCCAATTAAAACCAAATGGTGAAAAGAAGCTAAGTCCAAATAGGAGAGTTACTTTTGAGTAAATATTATCAAAAATCGCAATAAATCTAAAAATCAGCCCATAAATAAGAGCAATTCCTAAGATAACCACAGGAATAAGATATGTTAAATCATAATATCTAAAACTAAGACTAATCCAATAAAACCAAAAAATTCCTATAAAAAAACCACTCCAAAAAAACTCATGTTTATCTGCTTTTAAAAGGAGATAAAAACCCAAAACCGCAAAGATAGAGTTTAATAATTTTGAATTTATATGAAAATATTCAAGATATATAAAAATAGACAAACAAAAAGCAATAACAAAGGCTTTTATTATGTAAGAAATGGTAAAATAATCTCTTAAAATTTTTACATAAAAGGATTTACATGCAAGGCGGTTCAAATATATTGACTTCTTTATTACCATTAGTCGTACTTTTTGCGATTTTTTATTTTTTGGTTATAAGACCTCAACAAAAACAAGCAAAGCAACACAAGGATATGATAGCGGGTCTCAAAAAAGGAGACAAGGTTATCACAAGCGGCGGACTTATATGTGAGGTTATCAAACCTGAAGAGAATTTTATCAAAGTTTCACTTAATAATGATGTAATTGTTAAAATTTCAAGAGAATATATAGCGAAAAAAATAGATGAGTAAAGGTGGAATAAATTACCGCTTGGTGATTTTTTTCATTGCTATTGTATTTGGAGTGGGTTTTTCTTTACCCACTTTTTTGCAAACCAGTAAAGGTGCTAAAATATCATTAGGTCTTGATCTTCAAGGCGGTTTGCATATGCTTTTAGGCGTAAAAACTGATGAAGCTATAAAATCAAAAATGAAATCAATCGCTTCAAGCGTAAAATTTTTTACAGATAATAACGACATAGTTATTGATACATTAAGAGTAAAAGATGAATTAGTTACTTTTACTCTTTTAGACGGAGATGAAGAGAAACATCTAGATGGCATGCTCAAAAAAATTCAGGGCTTACAAGTCAATAAAGATAAATTAGCATACACTTTGAGTTTGAGCAATAAAGAAAAAATTGCTACTAAAAAATTTGCTGTATCTCAAGCAGTTGAAACGATAAGAAATAGATTGGATCAATTTGGATTGAGTGAGCCAAATGTTGCGAAACAAGGTGTTGATAAGATTCTTGTGGAACTTCCTGGTATAAAAACAATCGAGCAAGAAAAACGAGCTAGAGAGCTTATAGCAAAAGCTGCACATTTGCAATTAATGGCAATAGATGAAAAAAGGTCAGATCAAGCAAATAGCATGAGCGAAGATGAAGCTGCAAGTTATGGAGATGTGATATTGCCTGATTCTAAAAATCAAGCACGAAAATATATCGTTAAAAGCGTTCCTATCTTGGATGGCAGTATGCTTACGGATGCAAAAGTTGGTTTTAGTAATATGAACCAGCCAGTT
The DNA here is from genome assembly GCA_013151055.1 of Campylobacterota bacterium. Taxonomy (GTDB): domain Bacteria; phylum Campylobacterota; class Campylobacteria; order Campylobacterales; family Sulfurospirillaceae; genus JAADIZ01. The sequence goes on along the minus strand of JAADIZ010000190.1, from coordinate 21,782 downwards.
ATTAATTTTACACTAAACAGCGAAGGTGCCAAGATATTTGGAGATTATACGGCTAAAAATGTTGGAAATCACTTAGCGATAGTCTTAGACAACCTTGTTTACTCAGCTCCAGTCATAAGAGAGCGAATTGGTGGAGGAAGCGGTCAAATAAGTGGCGGTTTTAGCGTAAAAGAGGCTCATGATGTTGCAATTGCACTTAGAAGTGGTGCATTGTTAGCTCCTGTAAAGTTACTCGAAAAAAGAAGTGTAGGACCTAGTTTGGGAGCCGATAGTATTAAGGCTAGTATGTTAGCACTCACGACGGGTTTTGTTTTGGTGTTTGCCTTTATGATTCTTTATTATGGTATGGCTGGTTTAATTGCCGATGTCGCACTATTAGTAAACCTGTTCTTGGTTATTTCTATCATGGCTCTGTTTGGAGCAACCCTAACACTGCCTGGAATGGCTGGTATTGTCTTAACGGTGGGTATGGCAGTTGATGCCAATGTTATTATAAATGAACGGATAAGAGAACTCTTTAGAGAAGGCAAAAATGTAGCTCAAGCAGTGGAAAAAGGTTATGCAAATGCCATGAGTGCTATTTTAGATGCAAATATCACAACACTAATCGCAGCAGTTGTTCTTTATGCTTATGGAACAGGTCCTATCAAAGGATTTGCAGTTACCATGAGTATTGGTATTTTGGCCTCCATGTTAACAGCTATATTGGGAACCCACGGAATATACCAATGGATAATGCCGTATATTGAAAGAAGTAAAAGTTTACTATTTTGGTTTGGCGTAAGGAGAAGTAAGTAATGCAAATATTTTCAAAAGACAAAATCTATAATTTTATGGGTAAGAGTAATATATTTATATCTATTTCTATTGTTTTAATATTAGCTTCGTATTTCTTTTTATATACAAAAGGCTTAAACTATGGTATAGATTTTTCAGGTGGAACAGTTGTCCAAGTTAGGTATGATAAAAAAGCTCCTATAAAAGCTGTCAGAGAACATATCACAAAGAAAAAAGAGTTTGAAAGTGCAACTATTACACAGTTTGGCTCACCAAACGAAATAATAATTCGTTTTGCCAAAACAAGTGGTAATGTTAGCACCGATGCTGGTGATAAAATAAAAAAATTATTAAAAGGTACTGGTAATTTTGAGATAAGAAGAGTTGATATAGTTGGTCCAAAAGTTGGTGGTGAACTCCGAGAGAAGGGAATCATGTCTATGGTTATGTCAATTTTGGCGATTCTCATATATGTTGGTTTTAGGTTTGAATGGAGATTTGCATTAGCTTCAGTGATAGCTTTAGTGCATGATGTATCGATCGCTATGGGAGCAATTGCTCTTTTTCAAGTAGATTTCAATCTCGATGTTTTAGCCGCACTTCTAACACTGCTTGGCTATTCGCTGAACGATACGATTATCGTTTTTGATAGGATTAGGGAAGGTATTGTTGATACAAAAGATTTAAATCTCTTTAATGTTATTAATGATTCTGTATCTAAAACACTTTCAAGAACAATACTTACATCTTTGACAACATTTTTTGTTATTTTGACACTGTTTTTACTTGGCGGAGAGATTATATATAGTTTTAGTTTTACACTCTTAGTTGGTATTATAGTAGGAACATACAGCTCTGTATTTGTAGCTTCCCCTATGCTTAAATGGTTAGGTTTTAGTCTAAAAGATTATAAAGCAAAACAAGTAGCTAAAGAAAAAAGAAGAATTGAGCGAGAGAAAATGAGGGCACAATACGAAACAGGTATGATGTAAATATCAGGAGGTAGAGAATGGATTGGGGAAAAGTAATATATATATTTTTTGCTTTAATGAGCTTAACAACAACAGCTGGCTTTTTATATGAAGATAATGGCACAGCTCTTTTTATAGCAGCTTCCGTCAATCTAATCTCTACACTTTTGAAAATTGGTGTAAAAAACATACTTTCAGCTGAGCTTTTTGCAAGTTCATTAGTTGCAGATTTGCACCTAATCCCAGCTTATATAATGTTTGAGATAAATGGAAATGTTAGAATGGCCATAGCATTTGCAATAGGCGCAGTTATAGCAAACCTGTTTTCTATAGCGTTAGTGCTGATAGAGGCTTCAAAAACTAGAGAAGAATTTTAATCGGAGTGTAGATGGAATATAATGTTTCAAAGATAGAGAAAAAATGGCAAAAATATTGGAATGAAAATAACTCTTTTGAGCCTGAAAATGATTTTACAAAAGAAAAAAAATATATACTCAGTATGTTTCCATATCCAAGTGGAAAGATACATATGGGGCATGTACGAAACTACAGCATAGGCGATGCAATTGCTAGAAATAGCCGAAAAGATGGATATAATGTTCTGCACCCGATAGGTTGGGATTCTTTTGGAATGCCTGCCGAAAATGCTGCAATCAAAAATAGAACTCATCCAAAAAAATGGACTTATGAAAATATAGATTATATGAAAAAAGAGTTAAATTCTCTTGGTCTCTCATTCTCTAAAACCAGAGAATTTGCTACAAGCGACACACTTTATACTAAGCATGAGCAAAAGATTTTTATTGATATGTATGAAAAAGGACTTGTTTATCAAAAGAGTGCAACACTAAATTGGTGTGAAACATGTCAAACAGTTTTAGCAAATGAACAAGTTGAAGATGGAAAGTGCTGGAGATGTGATAGCGAAGTAATCCAAAAAGATATGCCTAGCTATTATCTTAAAATTACACAATATGCACAAGAGTTGTTAGATGATTTAAAAACACTAGAATCAAAGTGGCCATCACAAGTTTTAACTATGCAAGAAAATTGGATAGGAAGAAGTGAAGGGTTGGAATTTTACCTTAATTTAAGTGATGATTCTAAAGCAAAACTAGATGGTAAATTTACTAAATTTAAAGTTTTTACAACAAGACCTGATACGATATATGGCGTTAGCTATTCTGCCTTAGCACCCGAACATGAAATAGTGAAGTACTTAGTAGAACATAAGCTTTTAAGTGATGATAAAATCAAAAAAATAAAAGATATGCAAAGATTAAGTGCAAGAGATAGATCTATGGTTGAAAAAGAGGGATTATATCTGGAATTAGATGTAGTGCATCCCCTTACAAAGAAAAAAGTATCTTTATGGGTTGCAAACTTTGTTTTGATTGAGTATGGCGGAGGAGCTGTTATGGCAGTACCAGCTCATGATGAAAGAGATTTTGAATTTGCACAAAAATATGATTTGCCTATCATTCAAAGTATAGAAAATAAAAAACATAAATTTGATGGTAGTTGTGCCACAACCGAATATGGTTATATGGTCAATTCTGGCGAATTTAGTGGACTTGATAGTGCTAAAGGAAAGATAGCTATCATAAAATATTTTGAAGATAATAATTTAGGCAAAAAAGTTATAAATTTCAAATTAAGAGATTGGGGAATAAGCAGACAAAGGTATTGGGGTGCTCCCATTCCGATGGTTCACTGTAAAAAATGTGGTTTAGTACCAGAAGCAAAGGAAAATTTACCTGTCGCTCTCCCTGATGATATAGCCATAACTGGCGAAGGAAATCCTTTACAAACTCATCCAACTTGGAAATATACAAAATGTCCAAAATGTGGAAGCGATGCCCTAAGAGAAACTGATACTATGGATACATTTTTTCAATCGAGTTGGTATTTTTTGAGATATACAACAGATCCAACTCTATGCAAAGAAGTACCATTTGATAAAAAAAGCAGTGATTACTGGATGAGCGTTGACCAATATGTTGGTGGGATTGAACACGCAATACTGCATCTTTTATATGCTAGGTTTTTTACAAAAGTTTTAAGAGATATGGGTATGCAATCAAGCGATGAACCTTTTTCTAATCTTCTTACTCAAGGCATGGTGCTCAAAGATGGCTCAAAAATGAGCAAATCAAAAGGCAACACAGTTGATCCTGATGAAATCATAAGCAGATATGGAGCAGATACGGCGAGACTTTTTATACTTTTTGCAGCTCCTCCTCAAAAAGAGTTAGAATGGAATGATAGCGGGGTAGAAGGTGCTTTCAAATTTATAAAAAGATTTGCCTCAAGAGTTGAAATGGCTCAAAAATGTGAAATTATACCAGATATAAAACACGAAATACTATCCAAAGAGTCAAAATACGCAAGAAAAAAAGTATATGAAGCATTAAAGAAATCAAATGAGATTTTTGAAGGAGCTTACACTTTTAATACTCTAGTAGCAGCTTGCATGGAAGCTTTGAATGCTTTAAATCAACAAAATAATGTTGATGTTTGGAGTGAGGGATATTTTGTACTATCAAATATACTTGAGCCAATTATTCCACATATTTGTTGGGAAATAAGTGATTTATTATTTGGGCGTAAAAATTTTATCAAGATTCCTTTGTTAGAAGAAGTTTTTAAAGAAGATAGTATTACCGTGGCCGTCACTATAAATGGTAAAAAAAGAGCACAAATAGAAGTAGAAGTTGATTTACAAAAAGAAGATATAATAAATAAAGCCAAAGAAGAAGCTAGCAAGTGGCTTGAAGGTAAAGATATCATAAAAGAGATATATGTTCCAGGAAAGTTGGTAAATCTTGTTGTTAAATAAATGTAATGATTTTATATATAATGATAGCTTTAAAAATGAGATAAAAATATGAAATTGATATATTTTCTCCTGCCTTTATTATTTTTCGGATGTGGATATAAGCCAAGTTCTGTTTATACAAAAAGGGTGTTAGGTGAAAATATACATGTCAATATAAGCATAAGTAGGAAAGTCCCAAAAAATAGTGTCTTGATAAAAGATGCAGTTAATGAAGCAGTTGTTGGTAGGTTTGATGCAAAACTTGTAAAGAAAAAAGATGCTGACACAAATTTGATAGTTAGTATTGGCTCAGTAAGTTTTACTCCTCTGTCTTACGATAAAGATGGATATGCGATTTCATACAAAACAAAAGTAGTGTTAAATGTTAGATATAAGACAAGAAAAGGTGAAAGTAAAAGTTTTTCAACAACAGGCGAGTTTGACTTTCCGATAGAAGCAAATAGTGTCATCTCCGACACAAAAAGATTTGAAGCTATCAAGTACGCTTCAGGCGATGCTATAAATGAAATAATATCTAAAATTTCTATCATTGGAATTATGAGCAAAGAGAATAAAAACACAGTAGTTAGATCTCGCATAAAGATATATTTGGAATAAGGAGATATAATGGCAAGCACTATAAATGATATCATAAGAGAAAGTATAGGAAAGATAAAAGCAGAAAATTTAAATCTTACTCCTGATAATTATTCCAGAATTTTTTGTGAAATTGCCAAAAAAAAAGGTGTGATTATTGAAGATTGTCAAAAGATTGAGAAATTTATCAAAAAATTGGATGATAAAAATCGTTCTGATTTAAAAAATTTCAAAGTAAGCACACTAGATGAATTTATATCATTTTTGATAGCAAAAGTAAAAAGAGCAAATGAAAAAGATAGCACACAAATCATAAATTCTCTCGTCGTACTTTCAAAAAGAACACTCCAAGCAATCACTCTTTTGCACGATAAAAAAGCAAGGGAGCTTGCAGCTAGTTCACTCTCAAGGTTAGATTTTAGTCAAAATACAAAAACAATTGACATGATAAAAGATAAATGGTTTGAATTTATTACAAGTTATGATGATAGCTTTTTAAAAAAGTTGGATTCATATGGCAAAATAAATAAAGATGATTTGGCAAAAACTGTACAAGATATTAAAAAAATCTTGGAAAAAGATGATGAAAGTTCTATTTATAAAAATATAGCACCACTTATTATAGCTAGTCTTGCCCCATCTATTGCTTCAAGTATGAATGATGATTTAGCTTCCATCTCTTATTTACTAAGAAGTGATCCTGAGTCATTAGCAACTGTAGCGACCCAAAGAGAAATAAAAAGATTTATCAAAAAACGAATAGATTTAGATAAGGAAGAAGTGCAAAGTAAAATTTCTTCTTTAGATAAAATACTAGACGAAATCAATAAAAAAATATTTGATTTAATAAACTCTAGCAATATTAGCAATAAAGAAGTTATAAATATCAAAAAAGACTTGGCAAGTATAAATTTTTCAAAAGATAGTTTTGAATCGGTACATTTAAAGTTGATTCATATTGCAACTTCACTAGAAACTGAAACAAAAGGTCTTAGCGACAAAATGCAAAAAAATCAAGATACTATAAAAAAACTACACTCAAAAGTCAAAAGTTTAGAAACTGCATTGATTGTTGCAAAAAAAGAGGGCAAGGAAGATTTCTTAACACAAGTTGCAACGAGAAGAGCACTAAATCAAGAGTTAAAAAGAGCTGAAGATTCATATAGCAGATACAAGACTGATTATTCTTTGAGTTTTATAGATATAGATCACTTTAAAGTTGTAAATGACACATATGGTCATGAAGCTGGCGATGTAATACTCTCAACTATCGGAAAGATATTAAAAAAATATGTAAGACAGGCTGATTTTGTTGCAAGATACGGTGGAGAGGAATTTTTGATAATTTTACCTAGCATTGATATAAAACAGGCATATCACTTTTCAAATAAAATCAGAACAATAATAGAATCATTTAAATTTATGTATAAAAATGAGCGAATAAACATCACCGTTAGTTGTGGAGTTTCTCAAAGAAGTAAGCAAACTTCTTCTAAAGATACAGTGGAAGCAGCAGATAAGATGCTATATAAAGCAAAAAAGGCGGGAAGAAATAGGGTGTTGCCAGATTTCGCATGACTCTTTTTCAATTTTTAGAAAAAAAACCCTTGTATTACGATGAGATTGATTATAACAGAATGCCAAATGCTTATAAGAGTATAAAAGACAAGCTGAAACTTCCAAAAATTATACAGATAGTTGGAACAAATGGAAAAGGGAGTACGGGTAGATTTATAGCGGACATGTTGCGTACCCAGAATATATCAGTTGGACATTATACTTCTCCGCATATCATAAAATTTAATGAACGAATATGGATAAATGGGAAAGATGTTGATGATAAAGTTTTGGAGTTTGCACATGTGCAATTGCAAACAATACTTAGCAATGATTTTGTAGCAACACTGTCATATTTTGAATATACTACTTTATTAGCCATTTTAATATTTTCAAAAAGCTGTGAATTTATTGTGTTAGAAGCCGGGCTTGGTGGAGAATATGACGCAACAAGCGTATTTCCAAAAGTTTTAAGTGTGATTACTCCTATTGGACTTGACCACGAAGATTTTTTAGGTAAAAATATAAGAGAAATAGCCATTACAAAACTAAATTCTATCACTAAGAAAGCAGTAATATCAAAGCAATATGAAAGTGAAGTTTATGAAATAGCAAAGGAAATTTGTAAGAAAAAAGATGCGGAATTATTCATCTGTGAAGATTTAATAAAATTTGATACTATAAAAAATATAAATGATATTATAACAAAAAAGAACTTGCCTATGTTTCAAAAGATTAATCTAGAGACAGCGAGTTGTGCAGTAAGTTTGCTTGGATATGAGCCTAATTTTTCAAATATAACTCTCATGCAAGGCAGAAGTCAAAAAATTGACAAAAATATAACTATAGATGTTGGTCACAATATAATGGCAGCAAAAGCAATAGCCACATCTTTTAAAGGTAAGAAAATAACTCTGATATACAATAGTTTTAAAGATAAGCAGTATGAAAAAGTTTTAGATATTTTACTGCCAATTGTTAAGAAAGTTGAAATATTATTATTAGAAAATAAAAGAGAAATGGCGACAAATGAGATTTTGCAAATATGTAAAAATAGTGCAATCAAAGTGAGTAATTTTACCAAAATAGATAAAAATAATGATTATTTGGTTTTTGGTTCGTTTGTTGTTGTTGAAAAATTCCTGGAGTTATATGAAAAACATTAGAAATAGATTTACAATTACAATTTCAGATATAAATGGTTCAAAGCACTACTTATTACATCAAGTTATCAAGAAGATAATTATCTATTTTGTATTATTGGTAGTTTTGCTCATTGTCGGTGGTTCTTTGTTTATATCAATCTTAATGAAAGAGGTGAGTTCGCTTGAGCAAAGAAAAGAAATTGCAAAAAAAGAGTACATCGTTTTAAAAGAAAATTTTGGAAAAGAGTATAAAGAACTGCAAGATAGCAATGCATTGTTAAAAGAAAAAATTGATGTAAAAACAAAAGAGTATAGTGAAATTCAAGAAAAAGTTAACAACATTGAAGAGTTAATTGGCTTAAAGCCTGATATTACAGTGGAATTGAGTGATAGGCTTGATAAAATCAATTTTACAAGCAAGCAACAACAGATATTTTTTGATAATATTCCAAGCGGAGCAGTTTTACCACAAACTATTATAAACACAAAATTTGGTTGGAGGATACATCCAATTTTAAAGAAAAGAGAGTTTCACAAAGGAGTAGATTTAAAAGCAAAAATGAGAACACCAGTAAGAGCTCCAGCTGATGGAGTTGTAGAATTTGCAGGATTTCACAAAAGAAGTGGTTTTGGAAATTTAGTTATAATAGACCATAATTATGGTTTTAAAACATATTATGGGCATTTATACAAAAAAATGGTTGTCAAAATGGGACAAGTTGTAAAAAAAGGTGATATAATCGCATATACAGGAAGTAGTGGGCTTTCGACTGGACCACATTTACATTATGAAGTGAGATTTGTGTCTCGTGCGTTAAATCCAATCTATTTTTTAAGATGGAATAAATTAAATTTTAAAAATATATTTAAAAAGGAGAAAAGAGTACCATGGGAGTCTTTAGTAAAAATAATCAATTATCGATTTCAGATTCAGAAACAACAATCATCGCTGCCGGAGCCAAAGTAGAGGGAATATTTAATTGCCAATCCAGGCTTCATATAGATGGTGAAATTGTGGGAGAAGTTAATTCCAGAAATATAGTAACTATTGGTAAAAAAGGCAAATTTTCTGGCAAAGTAATGTCGTCAAAGTTAATCATAAATGGTCTATTTGAGGGAGATGCAATATGTGATAGTATTGAATTGCTTAAAGGCGGTATTCTCAGAGGAAAAATTATTTCTAAGGATTTGATGATAGAAGCAAAAGCAATTTTTGAGGGTGAAAGCAAGATAAAGTTAGATAAAAAAGATGCAGTGGAGCAAAAAAATATCCTTAACAAGGGAGTGAAAAACTGATACAAGCTACATGTTTTGAGTATTTCAAAGATACAAAAAATAAGATAAATCTTCTTTGTGTAAAAAATGATAAAGAAGCCAATTTTGCTAGTGATGCTATAAAATTATCTGATAAGAAGAGTTATGTTCTTCCTGATTTAAGGGTAAATTTTGGAGATGATTTACTGCCTTATTCTACCGAGATTAATGAACTTTTTTCTGTATTTAATAGATATTACAGAGATAATTCAACGAAAAAAATATTGGTTGTACCAATTCACACAATTTTAACTCCACTTCCAAAAAAAGAGTTATTTAAAACAAGAATTATAGAATTTGCATCAACTATTAAATTAAAAGCATTAAAAGAAGAGTTGTATTATTGGGGATATAGAATGGTAGATGTTGTTGAAGCACAGGGAGAAGTTTCCTTTAGAGGCGATATCATAGATATATATCCAAATAATCTTGCCTTGCCTATTAGGATTTCCCTCTTTGATGACGAAGTAGAGAGCATAAGAGAATTTGAATGTGAATCTCAAAAAAGCAATAAAGAAGAATTAGAAAAAATAGAGATATTTCCCGCTATTTTTTCACTAAATGAACTTCAATATGAAAAGATAAATAAAAAAATAGAAAATCTACAAAGCGATAGCTTTGAGAAAGATGTACACTCTCTTGGTTTGTGGGGGCTAGAAGAGTTAAGTAGTGATTATCTGAAAACTTTTGATATCGCATTTGTTAAAAATATGGAAGAAGAGATAGAAGAGATGGCTATCTTTGATGAAAAAGTAAGAGAAAAATTCAAAGATATTCAAATTTTACCAGAAGCCAAAAAATATAAACCGATAGAAATAGCATCAATCCCAAAGTTTTTTGAATTTCATAAAAATAAAAAAAAGACAATACTAGCAAAAAATGAAGTCCTCTTAAAACAAGCAGGACTAGATATAAAAGATGTAAAATTTAAAGAGAGTAATTTAATTGTAAATTTAATGAGTGATGATGAAATCATCATTTCTTTAAATAAAATCCAGAAAAAAAGAAGAAAAAGAAAAGCTTCGATTTTATTAGATGAGCTAAAATCTGGTGATTATGTAGTACATGAAAATTATGGGATAGGTATATTTAGAGGTTTGATAAACAGTACAGTTTTGGGCTCAACTAGAGATTTCGTGCAAATTATATATCAAGGCGATGATAAACTTTTGATTCCTGTTGAAAATATAGAGGTGATAGACAGATACATTGCAAGTAGTGGTTCTTTGGCGGTTGTTGATAAGCTAGGAAAAGGAAGTTTTGCAAAACTAAAAGCTAAAACAAAAGAAAAACTTTTTGCAATTGCAAAAGAGATTATAGAAACTGCTGCAAAAAGAGAGATGGTAGAAGCTCTAAAAGTTGATACAAACAAAGAAGAGATTAAAAAGTTTCAGCATGAGAGTGGATTTGTTTATACCGCGGATCAACAAACTTGCATACAGGAAATTTTTGATGACTTAAAAAGTGGCAGGATGATGGATAGACTTCTTAGTGGAGATGTTGGTTTTGGTAAAACAGAGATTGCCATGAATGCGATGATGGCGACTGCACTTAGTGATTTTCAGACTATCCTAATAGCCCCAACTACACTTTTAAGTTCTCAACATTTTGTTTCTCTAAATGAAAGATTTAAAGATTATGGTATAAAAGTAGAAAAATTAGATAGATTTACTTCTACTTCTGCAAAAAGTAGAATTCTCCAAGAGCTAAAAGATGGTAGTTTAAAAGTTTGTGTAGGAACTCACACCTTGCTTAATAAAGAGATTAAAAATCCAGCATTGATAATCATAGATGAAGAGCATAAATTTGGCGTTAAACAAAAAGAAAAGCTTAAAAATATGCGAGAAAATATACATATCTTGTCCATGAGTGCTACCCCGATTCCTAGAAGTTTAAATATGGCATTAAGTTCTATAAAACAATACTCAAAACTATTAACTCCGCCTGATGATAGAGAAGATGTGAGAACTTTTGTCAAAGAGTATGATGAAGTTATTATTAAAGAAGCAATTATAAGAGAGCTAAGAAGAGGTGGACAAATATTTTTTGTTCACAATAGAATTGCTTCCATAGAAAATAAAAAAAAGGAATTATTGAGTATTTTACCAAAGTTAAAAATTTTAGTGCTTCATTCAAAAGTTTCGCCAGTTATCAGTGAAAAAGAGATAATAAGGTTTCAAGAAGGCGAGTATGATATGCTTCTTAGTACTTCAATTATAGAATCTGGCATACACATACCAAATGTAAATACTATCATGATTGATGGTGCGGACAATTTTGGAATGGCAGATTTGCATCAACTAAGAGGAAGAGTTGGACGAGCCAAAAGACAAGGGTTTTGTTATTTTTTGATACAAAACAGGGATAAATTAAGCCAAGCAAGCAAAAAAAGACTCATAGCATTAGAGACGAACTCATATCTCGGCAGTGGTTCAGTTCTAGCTTATCATGATTTAGAGATAAGAGGCGGTGGAAATCTTATAGGAGAAGCTCAGAGTGGGCACATCAAACATATCGGTTACTCTTTATACTTAAAAATGCTAGAAGACGCTATAAACATACTTTTAAATAAAACTACCATCAAAAGAAAATCAGTAGATATAAAACTTAGTATAAATGCATATATCAATAGTGATTACATCAGTGAAGATAGGGTGAGGCTTGAAATTTATAGAAGACTTAGCAAATGCGAGAGTTTGGCAGATGTACTAAATATTGAAGAGGAAATGGTAGATAGATTTGGTAAAATTGATGAAATTACAGCACAATTTTTACAAATTATAAATATAAAAATACTTGCAACTATAAAAGATGTAGTATCAATTTCAAATTATGCTCAAAATATTACGATAAAATATAGTGATGATAAAAAAGCTATACTTAGATCTAGAAGTAAAGATGATGATGATTTAATAAATGTTATTTTAAAATTCTTAAGGAAAAGAGATTGATACAAAATAGTTTTGAGCTTTTAGTAATGTTGAAAGATGCTGGGTTTTTAAAAGAGTTACGAGATCCAAGATGGTGGCCGAATAGTGGCACTTATGAAGTGGTAGTCGGAACAATTTTAACACAGCAAACTAAATGGGAAAAAGTAGAAAAAAGCTTGGATACTCTAAAAAAATCAAATATAAATTCGCTAGAAGAGATATCAAAGTTAGATATAAAAACTCTCGCAACTCTCATAAAAAAAAGTGGATTTTATAATACTAAAGCAAAGTATCTCTTAACAATTTCAAAAAATATCATAAAAGATTTTGGTAGTTTTGGAGAGTTTAGTATTGGCGTGGATAGAGATTGGCTTTTGGCTCAAAAAGGCATAGGTTTTGAGAGTGCTGATTCTATACTTTGTTATGGATGTATGCGTGATTATTTTGTGGTGGATAACTATACAGCAAAACTTTTAGAAACTTATGGTTATGAATTTGAAAATTATGAAGAACTTAGAGAATGGATGAGTAGAGGTGTTTTAGAAAATAAAAAAAAGATAGAGCAACTTTATGGAAGAGATATATCATTAAATGAAATATATGCAAGGTTTCATGGCAAGATTGTTGAGTATGGTAAGTTGCAACCTAAAAAAAAGAGATGAAATAGTCGATAATTATGAATATTTTAGCAAAAGATACAACAAGCAATATAAATTTAGATAAAGCTAAAATACTTAATTCCGCAAAAAAACAGGTTTCTAAAACGCTAAATAATTTAGAGACTAGCATAAATACACAGAAAAAAAATATCACTCTTGATATTTTGCTAGACTCTCTTTTTAAAGATTTAAGTAGTAATCAGAAGAGTAAAAATGTTGTTTTGCAAATTTTGCAAGATAAAACACTTTTTTTGGATGCAAAAGAGACAACTACTGACTTAAAGTCGATTTTAAGTAATTTGAAAAATAGCAAACTTCCTTTGAAAAATACTCCAATTTTACAGAAGCTTCTTTTGGATATAAAAGATATATCTGGCAAAACAATTCAAAAACAGATAAGCCAATCTGGGCTTTTTTTTGAATCAAATCTTTTGAAAGCCGATACAAGTAAAACTTTACTTCCAACTTTCATACAAGAGCCATTAAATTCGCTAAAAACTCTTATCACGGAAAATGGATTAAATATTGATAAATCTTTGGTAGATAAGATATTGAATCACAAAACGGCAGATAAAAATTTCATAAATACTATAAACGAGTTAGTCCAAAACACAAAAATCAGTAAAAATCAAGCGATTGTGGATGTGCTTGCAAAATTAGATAATTTGATACAAAAAAATCAACTGCTAGAATCAAAAATTTCAAATGATATACCAATTAATAGCACTGAGGTAAAAACAAATATAAAAGAAATATTGGTAAATTTTGCCAAACTAGATATCTCTAAACCGCAAATCAAAAAAATGATATCTCAGTTAAATTTAGCGATAAATCAAATCCAAAATAGTTCAATTTTAGATAAATCTCAACTCTTAAATCTAAACCTAAGTCAAAAACTCCAAAGGGCAGTTAATCTAATAAAATCTGAATTGGCATTAAACATGCCAAAAATAGATACGCATGTAAAGGTTGCAAAACTAATTCAAACTTTGCAAACCCAAGTATATGAAAATATAGCAAACAAACAAATAGTTCCAAATCAGCCGTTACTTGCCACTCAAAATACGAAGGAAGCAATCACACAAGATATCAAAGCAAACTTGCTTTACATAAAAGATGAACTTGGCAAATCAAAAAATATAAATTTACCTGAAACTATGGCAAAGATAGATAAAGTGCTTACAAATATAAATTATTATCAACTTTTATCGTTTAGTTCAAATTCAAATATGCTGTATCTGCCACTTTTATGGGAAGAATTAAGTGAGGGTCAAATAAGCATAAAAAAACTAAAACAAAAAAGATATTTTTGTGAGATAAATTTAAAATTAAAAGAGTTTGGAAAAATTGATATGCTTATCATGCTTTTTGATGATATTTTTATAAATATCTCTATTTTCAGTAAAAGTACCTCATTTTTAACTCGCATAAAAGAAAATTTAAAGTTTTTGAAGGTAGGTATAAATAATGTTGGTTTGGTGCCATCAAACATATATTTGTACGATTCATTAAAAGATGATAAAATAAAAAAAGATACAAAATCATATGTTGATTCACAGCAAATTGGAAATGGTGTGAATATTCATGTCTAAGATAAAAAAAGCAGTTGCACTAAAATATGATAAATCAAAAGATTCTGCTCCAAAAGTAAAAGCAGCTGGAAAAGGCGAAGTTGCTAAAAAAATTATAAAAATTGCAGAAAAATATAACTTACCAATCAAAAAAGATGAAGATTTGGTAGAACTTTTGAGTAAAGTGCAAATAGATAAAGAGATACCTCAAAACTTATACAAGGCGGTGGCAGAAGTTTTTAGTTTTGTGTATAAAATTACCAAAAAGAAAGAGATATGAAATTACCAAAAAGTGTAAAAATCATTGAAGTTGGCCCAAGAGATGGATTTCAAAGTATAAAAGAGCAAATACCAACTAAATTGAAATTACAAATCATAGACGATTTGATAAAAGCAAATTTTAAACAAATAGAAATTACATCGTTTGTACACTCGAAAGCCATACCTCAAATGAGCGATGCAAAGGAGATAGTGCAAACACTTTTAGCAAAATATAGCACAAATGATGTAAAATTTGTGGCACTTGTTCCAAATCTTTTTGGAGCAAAAAATGCTTATGATTTAGGTATAAGAGATGTGACATATGTTATATCAACTAGTGAAACTCACAATAAAGCAAATGTAAAAAGAACTCCCAAAGAGTCATTTTTTGGACTGCAAGAGTTAAAAGAAAGTTTTCCAGATTTGAGTATAAATCTTGCGATTGCTACTGTTTTTGGTTGTCCTTATGAGGGAAATATAGCGATTGATAAGGTAAAATGGATGATAGAGCAGGGCTTAAAAGTAGGAGTCGACAACTTTACTTTAGCAGATACCATAGGCATAGCAAATCCCAAACAAATATATAATGTTTTAAATGAGCTTAAAAAAGATTATAAAGATATAGATTTTTCTTTGCATCTTCATGATACAAGAGGCATGGGGCTTGCAAATGTAGTAACTGCACTTGAGTGTGGAATTGACAAATTTGAATCAGCCTTGGGAGGTCTTGGTGGTTGCCCTTTTGCCCCAGGAGCTGCAGGAAATATAGCTAGTGAAGATTTAGTAAATATGCTTGAAAGTATGGATATAAAAACTGATATAAAGTTAGATAATCTTCTCTTGGCAGTAAAAAAAGTAAAAGAAAAAATCAAACCAATCTTAACAAGTCATATGGCTTATGTAGATAATTGTAAAATAAAACAAACACAAACCTCTCGCCAAAGGCGAAGCTTTAGTGCAAGTTGATGAAATTGAAATACTCTCGCCAAAGGCGAAGCAATAGTCGAGAGGAATTTAAAAGAGGCTTAGCCTCTTTTAAAGGAGAAATAAAATGAATGAACAACCTTTAAATGGTGTGAAAGTTTTGGAATTAGGCAGTCTTATCGCAGGTCCTTTTGCGGGCAGACTTTTTGGTGATTTTGGTGCAGTTGTTATCAAAGTAGAACCTCCAAAAGTTGGGGATCCACTCAGAAAATGGAGAATGCTAAAAGACGATACATCTCTTTGGTGGTATGTGCAATCAAGAAACAAGAAGTGTATAACTCTAAATCTAAGAACAAAAGAGGGTGCTCAGATAATAAAAAAACTCGCTTGTGAAGTTGATGTTATCATAGAAAACTTTAAACCTGGTACATTAGAAAAATGGGGCATAGGATACGAAGACCTTAAAAAAGTAAATCCAAAAATTATAATGGTCAGAATTTCAGGATATGGTCAATATGGACCTTATAGCAAAAAACCTGGATTTGGTAGCATCGGTGAAGCGATGGGGGGCATCAGATATCTCAGCGGTTATCCAAATCTTCCACCTGTGAGAACAGGTATAAGCATTGGAGATTCCATAGCTGCTATTTATGCTGTCATGAGTGCTATGATGGCTTTGTATCATCGTGATATTGGCGGTGGAGAAGGTCAGTTTATAGATGTGGCATTGTATGAAGCGATATTTAGCTTGATGGAAAGTATGGTTCCTGAATTTGACCAATTTAAATTTATACGAGAGAGAAGTGGAAATACACTACCTGGAATTGCACCCTCAAATATCTATCTATGTGGTGATGGCAAATATATAGCAATCGGTGCAAATGGCGATAGCATATTTGCTAGACTTACGCAAGCCATGAATAGAATGGATTTAAATGAAAATGAAGAGTTTAAATCAAATGACGGAAGAGCTGCTAACATGAAGTACCTAGATGAGCAGATAGAAAAGTGGACAAAAACCATGAGTATAGACGATGCACTTAAAATTTTGGATAAATATCAGATTCCAGCTGGAAAAATTTACAATATAGAAGATATGTTCAATGATGTGCATTTTAAAGCAAGAAATATGATAGAAACTGTAAAAATAAATGATAAAGAGAACTTAAAAGTTCCTGGAATTGTTCCAAAATTTAGCAAAACTCCAGGAAAGATAAAATGGGCAGGCTTAAGCTTGGGTGCAAATAATAAAGAGATATATCAAGGCATGCTAGGCTATAAAGATGAAGAACTTAGTAAAATGGAGGAAGAAGGTATAATTTAAATAATTGAGTCTATGGCAAAATTTGGTTTTGTATGTCTTCTACCATTTTTAATATATCTTTATTTTTGTATTTTATTGCTCCTTTGGTCAATATTTCACATTTTCTTTTTATCTCTTTTATGACTTCATCATGAAACTTTGTGCCTAAAAATTTTAAAAGAGAGTGTATATGAAATCTATCTATGGCAAATATACTTGTTGAGAGTTGATCGTGACCAGCATATTTTGTGATTAATTCGTCCTCTAACAAACCAATCTCATATTTAAGACTAATTTTTAAAAAGATATCATAATCTTCACAAACGCTCATGTTTTCATCAAAATAGCCAATATTTTCAAATATACTTTTGTGCATCATGACAGAACTAGTAGCAATTTTGCACTTTGAAATATTATCTAAAAAACAGTTTCCATTAGGTTTCTTAAGTGATGTTGGATATTTTATACTCTTGTTGTTTCTTATCCACTTTTCATGCGTATGAGATATCAGAATCTTGGGATTATTTGTATGAAAGTGTATCTGTTTCTCAATTTTATCTTTCATCCAAGTATCATCACTATCTAAAAAAGATACCCACTCGTTTTTTGCATTTTTTATGCCACTGTTTCTAGCATGAGAGACACCAAGGTTTTGAGTCTTTATAATTTTTATATTTTTATATTTTCTTAAAATTTCTTTTGTATTGTCAGTTGAACCATCATCAACTACTATAATCTCGTCAATATTATAAGTTTGATTTAAAATAGACTCTATAGCTCTTGTTAAAAATTCTGCTCTATTGTAAGTAGGAATAATTGAAGATATATTCAAGTAGTATAATACCTTTTCTAAGTAGATATTAAAGTGTCATAAAAGAGGATTTAGCAAACCTCTTTTATGTTATTTTAATTAGTTTTTATTATAGCCAAGCTTTCCCAACAGGAAGATTTATACCTACATCTGCGAGAATTACATGAGCCATAAGATACCAAGCGGTAAATGCACACAGCATGAGATCCCAAGCTGCCAAAGTACCAATAAACTCATTACCAGCTAATTCTTTTACTACAAGACCTATGAAGCCGATAAATAATGTTAGGAAAAGAAAAGCTAACACACCGTTATGTTTCATAGCAGCAATAAACATTATACCAGTGTATATTGCCCAAGCCAATAAGAAATATCCTAATCCTTGACTAGTCAGTTTTAATACCGGATATGCTTTGTCTAGCTCTGCATTTGTTCCAAAGATTATATAAAGAGCTAATGCAATCCAAAAAGCACCATATGAAGTAAAGGCACTAAACCCAAAATTGTTTCCTGATTTAAGCTCAAGAAAACCTGCAACAAGCTGGGCTAACCCACCATAAAAAATCCCTATCCATAAAACAGGCGTTAATCCAACCCACCCTAAATTATGAAGTTGTAAGATAAAAGTCGTCATTGCAAAGCCTGCAAGTCCTATTGCAGCAGGGTTGCTTAGTTTCGCTTCTGCCATATTGATACCTCCTAAGTTTATTTATCCAAATTTATTGGTTAAATACATAGTAAACAATTGAAATAGCATTGGCATAGCAAAATATAAAACTGCAAAGATATGTATCAAAAATGTAGTGTAATGTGTAGAAAAGAAACAGTTTGGAGGTTAAGGATTATAAATTGGGATATAAGAATTTGATATAATTTGTGCTAAATTATTGCTAAGTATTTTATATCCTTCTGCATTAGGATGAACCTTGTCTATTTTTAGTTTATCATTATTTAATATATCTTCCAGAGATGTATCGTCCAATGGAACATTGTATTCTTGTGCTAATTCACTATAAAAACTAGCGGTGCTTAGTGTTAAAAATTCAACATCTGGAACGCCAACAAGTATAACTTGTATCTTTTTAGCTTGAGCTAATTCTATCATTTTTGCGATATTTTCTTTAGTTTTCTGAAAATTCTTTCTTCGCATTATATCATTTCCACCTTCACAAATTATTATAATATTTGGTTTATATTTAGCCAAAACAGAAGGAAGCCTTCGTAAGCCTTCTCTTGATAATTCTCCATTTGTGCCCGCGTTTATAACCTTTACTTGAAGTAAATCTGCTAGAATAGATGGATAATTTTTATCCCTATCCACCATATATCCATATGTTAAACTATCACCAAAAGCTAAAATTTTTGTATTTATTGGAAGAGTCACTACACCGTCAAAATTATTATTTTGTGAATTAAAATAATTAAAAACAAATACCGCAATGACTCCCAAAAAGATTAGCTTTATGATGCTCATTATTTAACTCACCAATCCAAAATCTCCACTAAAAGCTGATAAAAATAGAAGTTTTAAATCATTTGCATTAACTTTTTTTGCATTTGATGGAGTTGAGGGGTCATTGTAGGCTAATTTTCCAATTTCTTCAGCTCTTTCATCGTCAATTTTTGCCTCTTTTAAAGTGTGAGGAATTTGTAATTTTTCTCTCAGAGTTAATATGTACTCTATAAAACTCTTTGTTGAAGGGTTTTTGATGTTTAAGTACTCGCATAATTTTATCATCTTGTCTTCTATGACAGACTCGTTTTGTTTTAAAGCATACGGTAGAATGATAGAGTTTGCAAGTCCGTGAGGAGTATTAAACAATCCGCCTAATTGATGTGCTACGCTATGTACTGAGCCAAGTCCCTTTTGAAAGGCAGTTGCCCCCATCGTAGCAGCGGTCAACATGTAAGCTCTAGCATCACTGTTTTTTGGCTTTTCATAAGCTGTTATAATATTTTCTTTTATAAGTCTTATGGCTTCAATTGCAATTCCATCGGCCATAGGATGAAATCCAGGAGCACAGTATGCCTCTATGGCGTGAACCAAAGCATCTATGCCAGTCCATGCAGTTATGTGTTTTGGTAGATTATAAGTTAATACTGGGTCAAGTATGACGATAGAAGGCAACATTTTTGGATGAAAAATTATCTTTTTCGCGTGATTTTTATTATCTGTTATAACCGTGGCTCTTCCTACTTCTGAGCCAGTTCCTGCAGTCGTTGGGATTGCTATCGTTTTTGCAATTCTCTCTTCATTTGCTTTGCTCCAATTGTCTCCAACATCTTCAAAATCCCAAATACTAAGATTTTGTCCAGACATAAAAGCTATGGTTTTGCCAGCATCAAGGGCACTTCCACCACCAAATGCTATCACCCCATCATTTTTATTTTCTCTGTAAACTTTCACACCGTTTTCAACATTTTCACCATTTGGATTTGGCTGCACATCACTGAAGATATTAAAAGCAATATTTGCATTTTCTAAAGCATTTGTTAAATCTTTCATAATTGGAAGTTTTACCAATGCATCATCTGTGACTATTAAAGGTTTTTTGATGTTTGATTGTTCTAACGCACTTGAGATATCTTTAATTCTTTCATTTCCAAACCAGATAGTGGTTGGATAGTTCCAATTTGTAGTTGTTGGCATAAATTTTCCTTAAATTATTTTAAAATGTATAGATTTTACTCTTGTGACTTGCTCAAATCCAAAAGTTGAAAGAGAAATTCCTCTGCCTGTATCTTTTACGCCTGTCCATGCAAGTCCAGGGTCAAGGTAATCGCACCTATTCATAAAAACGGTACCAGTTTCGATTTGTGTTGAGAGTTCTTCTGCTTTTTTGATATCTTTTGTCCAAATTGAAGCTGTTAGCCCATACAAGCTATCGTTCATAAGTGTTATAGCTTCTTCATCACTTTTTACTTTCATGATTCCCACAACAGGACCAAAACTCTCTTCATTCATAACAGACATTGAGTGATTAACATTTACCAAAACAGTAGGAGCCAGATATGGAGTGCCTTTTTTTGAAGCAGGAAAAAGCTTTTCATCTACTAGAGATTTTGCACCGCCATCTATCGCTTCTTTTATCTGTTTTCTTACAAATTCACTTGCACTGATTTTAACCATAGGTCCTAGATTGACATCGCTCATGAGGGGGTCGCCAAGTTTGTATTGTTTTGTTAATTTTACAAATTTCTCTATAAAATCATCATATATTTTTTCATCTACATAAATTCGCTCAATCCCACAGCATGATTGCCCAGAGTTGAAAAATGAGCCATCAACTAAATTTCCTACACTATAATCCAAATCAGCATCAGCTCGCACATAAGCTGGATCTTTTCCGCCAAGTTCCAGTCCACAGGGGATGAATTTTTCTTTTATAGCATCTTGAACGGCGATACCGCCACCAACAGAACCTGTGAAAAATACTCCATCTACTCTTTTATCTGCAAGCAAAACGGCACTATCTTCGTGGTTTAGATAGAGTATATCAAATACACTCTCAGGTAACCCAGCTCTTTGAAATGCTTCTTTATATTGTTTAGCAACCAAAGGAGTTTGCAAAGAGTGCCTTAAAATTACGCTATTTCCTGCCAAAAGCGCAGGTATCAAAACATTTACAGAAGTTAAAAATGGATAATTCCAAGGACTTATCAAGCATATAACACCAAGAGGCTCTTTTATGATTTTTCGCTCAAATCCATCTATTTGTTTTGGATAATATGGCTCCAAACTCTCATCAGCTAAATTTAGCATATACTCTGCTCTTTCCTTAAAGCCATTTACTTCAAAAATGCTCTGACTAACAGGACGCCCCATTTGTAGGGTTATTCCTCGTGCAATTTCATCTTTTTTTGAAACAATTTCATCTATAAATTGCTGAATATATCCCTTTTTTTCTTCAAGAGAAAGTTTTGCCCACTCTAATTGAGCGGTTTTTGCTTCTTTTAAAACTCTATTTATATCATCTTGTGTGTTTAGTTTATCCTCAAAATATACCGAATTATCTATCGGTGTAATTGTTTGAAAGGTTGACATCTCTATCCTTTATATGATTTCAAAATATCGGCTTAATTGCCAGTTTGTTACAGCTTTTAATTGCTCACTCTCTTCCCAATGTCTTGTCATACTATAGTG
>JAADIZ010000147.1 GCA_013151055.1 Campylobacterota bacterium | reverse complement strand
ATGGCACTATAGGTGTTTTGATGGTTGACATGTGGAAAGAATTAGAATATGATGATGATGAAATCGCAACTTTTATAGATGCAGGAGCACTAAATGCTTTCTTTATTTTAGGAAGATGTATAGGATTTATCGGACATATTTTGGATGAAAAAAGATTGAATATGCCTATGTATAGACATCCTTGGGATGACATACTTTATGATGTGGAAGCAGTTGAATATTAAAAACTGACCTTACGCACTTTTTTCTCGAAAAGTCCTGCTTTTCGTAGCTTTAGGAGGTTGTAAGGACTTAAAGTCTCTGCCACTATAATGAGCTTTGCTCATTATAGTGCGTAAGGTCAGTTAAAAATTATTAAGATAGGCTGAAATATAGCTTATCTTGTAAACTATAACCAAATTGTTATTTCTAAATGGTATAATTACACAAAGGAAATAGCTATGAATAAAAAAACAAAAATCCTAGCAACAGTTGGACCAGCGAGTGACAGCGTAGAAGTTTTGGAAGGCTTGATAAAAGCTGGCGTAAATTTGATAAAAGCTGGCGTAAATGTATTTAGACTAAATTTTAGTCATGGAACTCACGAATATCATACAAAAGTCCTAAAAAATATAAGAATTGCAGAAAAAAATGTAAATAAAAAAGTGGGAGTTTTACAAGATATATGTGGACCCAAGATAAGAGTTGGTGAATTAGAAGAAAATTTCAATTTAAAACCAAAAGATAAAATAACATTTTTAAGACAAAAAACATTAGGTAGGAAAACAGATAAAAATAGTTATGAATTAAGCATAAATCAACCAGATGTGCTAGATATGATAAAACTAGGTGAATATATCTATCTATATGATGGAAATATAAAAGCAAAAGTAGTTGAAATTGGAGAAAATACCATAACGGAAGTTGAAAATGATGGAATATTATCTTCAAATAAAGGTGTAAATTTTCCAAATACGGTGATAAACATAGAAGTGATAACTAAAAAAGATGAAAGAGACTTGGAGTGGGGTGCTAAAAATGGAGTTGATTTTGTTGCAGTCTCTTTTGTCCAAAGTGAAAAAGATATCTTACATGTAAGAGATTTGCTTACAAGTTTTGGCTCAGATTCACAAATTATCGCAAAAATAGAAAAATTTGATGCAGTTGAAAATATAGATGAGATATTAAAAGTTAGTGACGGAGTTATGGTTGCTCGCGGTGATTTGGGCATAGAAGTTCCATATTATAAGGTGCCAAGTATTCAAAAAAGGATAATAAGAAAAGCAAATGCAGCTTCAAAACCTGTAATCACAGCTACTCAAATGCTTTTGTCGATGGCAGAAAATGAAATGGCAACAAGGGCAGAGATAAGTGATGTTGCAAATGCAGTTTTAGATGGAACGGACGCTGTTATGCTTAGCGAAGAGAGTGCGGTTGGTAAAAATCCTGTAAATGTGGTACAAGTTATGTCTAACACCATAAAAGAGACAGAAGAGGTATATCCATATAATAAATTTGATAGATATGAATTTTTAGATGAAACAGATATCATTTCTTCCTCGACTGCAAAACTAGCTCAGCAGTTAGGAGTGGATGGAATTATATCTTTGACTAGTTCAGGAAAATCAGCAAAAAAATTAGCCAGATATAGAATAAAAAATGAAATCTTAGCGGTAACACATGATGAAAAGATTGCTAGGTCTTTAACATTGGTTTGGGGACTTAAGCCTTTGATGTGTGTTGATGTGCAAAATTTAAATATAATGTTAGCAAATATTTTAAAACAGATGCTTTCGCAAAAAATCATAAAATTAGATGGAACATATCTAGTGACAGCTGGTTTCCCAACAGGTAAAGAGGGAAGCACCAACTTTATAAGAATACTAAAAAAAGAACAAATGCAATATTACTTAGATTTTGTTTTATAGGAGAAAATTAAATGAATATAATACTTTTTTTTGTTGTTGTTGTTATGTTTTATATGCTTACAAAAAATTATAAAAGTGATGGTTATAATATAAACATAAACACGAAACAGAAGTTTGATGGAAACTTGGAAAATCATGAGGCAGGATTGCTTATAGGGATGATGGCAAAAGTTGCAAAAGCTGATGGTCATGTGAGCGAATTAGAAGCTGAACTTCTTAGCAATACTCTGACGCAACTCTCAACAGTTTTCCAAGATAGTGCCCAGGTCAGAGAAAAATTAAAAGAGATATATAAAAAAGAGCTAAATAGTTTTGACAATACAGTTGTGATAGCACAAAAATACATGAATTTAACAAGTAGAGATTATGGCAAGAGATTATCAACTGTTGAGTACCTTCTAAATCTTGCATTTATAGACAATGAGTTTACGCATGAAGAGCAAATGATATGTGAAGATATATCAAATGTACTTCAAATCAAAAAAACAGATTTTGAAAATCTAATACAAAAATTCAAAAATTTTTATACAAATAAGTATAATCAGCAAGTAAATACTCTTGAAAATGCCTATAAAGTTTTAGGTGTAGACAAAAACGATGATATGGCTACAATCAAAACAAAATATAAAAAATTAGTACGAAAAAATCATCCAGATTTATTGATGGGTAAAGGTGCTGAACAATCTATCATAGATACAGCAACCGTAAAACTGCAAGAGATAAATGAAGCTTACGGAATCATAAAAAAGAGTAAGGCTTGAGAAAACTCTTAATTGTATTGTTATTTCCGATATTTTTATACTCTTTTGATATAAAAAACGGTGAAGTAAAAATTTTAAACTTTGATAAAAACAGTACAGTGTATTTTGAAGGTAAAAAAATTCCGACTCTGCAAAATCCTTTTAAAAAAGGTAAATTTTATACTCTTTTACCTATAAAATATAAAGAAAAACTAGGGCAATACACTCTTTTGATAAATGGCGATAAAGTTTTATTTAAAATCAAAGAGGGAAGATATAAAAAAGAGAATATAAAAGTAGCAAAAACAAAAGTAAAGCCAAATAAAAAATCACTCAATGAAATATACAAAGAGTATAAAGATGCAAAAAGAATTTATGCAACTTTTACCCCTAAGAGATACTGGGATAAGCCTTTTGTTCAGCCGTTACATTCAAAAATAACAAGTAATTATGGAAACGCAAGGATGTTTAACCATACGCTTAAAAGTTTTCATAGCGGTACGGATTTTAGGGCGAAGATAGACACTCCTATAAAAGCAGCCAACGACGGAGTCGTAGTAATAGCTGACAAAAGATACTATGCAGGCGGTTCGGTTGTGATTGACCATGGTGAAGGTTTGTATACTTGTTATTTTCATTTAAGCAAAATTTTAGTTCATAAAAATCAAAAAGTAAAACAATATGAATTGATAGGTTTGAGTGGAAAAAGCGGAAGAGTCAATGGTCCTCATCTCCATTTTGGGATTCGACTTTACTCGTATGCTGTAAATCCATTGCAATTTATAAAACAGATAAACACTCTTTTTAAAGGAGTAAAGTGAAGATTATCTATGTATTATTTTTTGTGACACTGTCACTTTTTGGATCATCGTGCGCTGATCAATATAGTAATGAAAATTATGCAACTGCGTCAGATAATTTTAGTGATATAGTTGGAAATAGTTTTGAAAAATATTTCAATAAAGATATAAATAATTTCAAAGAATTTAAAAAAGCTGATATACAAGGTGAGATATACTATATAAAAAAGGACTCTTTTATCAAAAAAGGTGATAATTACTATCCTATTAAAGATGGAGTTTGGAAACTGCACGCTGATAAACATAATAGAATAGATGAACTGGATTTAGCTCATGATACACTCTATCAAGACCCAGCAGAAGAGATTGCAAATGATTTAAATGATGATATGGATAATCTATGGGCAAAATGGGCTGGAGATGCCTACGGCTACTATATGGTGCCAGAATATGTGCAGATAAATTATAACTCTTTTTACATCTCTTTAAAAACTTTTATATACGGAAGTGAGGGCGATTCAACAGGATTAAAAAAAGCCTTTGTTGATTTTTATATTATAAACAACACAAAAGAGGTGAACAACTACATACAGTGTCGAAAAAGATAAAAGTTTAATCTAGGAGCCTGACCCCGATATTAAACTCTATCTAAACAGATTTTTCATTTGGGTGCTATGGCAATAATTAACGATATTGAATGTGATATAATTATACCAATATATTTAAAGGCGATAATAGTGCAAGAAAACTCTACAAAAATACAAAAATTTATACTCAAATTTTTTTCAGAGATAATGGTAAAAGGCTCCTCTGCTAAAAAGCAAATGATTGGTCAGCTTTATGCAAATTTAGTTGAAATACTAGGGCAAATAGATGCCAAGATAATAGTAAAAAAATACTCTGATAAAATAGAAGTTTTTACTCCGCTTGATGTGCTTAGAGATGTAAAAATAAAATTGCAAGAAACTCCAGGAATACAAAAAATTCTTGAAGTACTTCAAGTCGATGAAATGGATACTATCGATAAGATAAAAGTAAAAGTAGGTGAGATTTTTATCGACACACTTAAAGAAAAGACTTTTGCTGTTAGAGTAAAGCGAAAAGGGAAACACAACTTTACATCGATAGATATGGAGCGAATTATCGGTGGATACTTACTTTTGATTTCAGATGATGCTAAAGTTAAACTCAAAAATCCAGATGTATATATTAAGATGGAATTGATAGAAAATGAGCTCAATATTATAACTAAGAGCTATAAAGGTCTTGGTGGTTTTCCAATAGGAACTGCTGGCGAAATCTTGTCTTTGATGTCAGGTGGATTTGATTCTACCGTGGCTTCGTATCTTACTATGAAACGGGGTATAAAAACTCATTTTATATTTTTCAATCTTGGAGGAATGGCTCATGAAATTGGTGTGAAACAAGTAGCACTTTATCTTTGGTCAAAATTTGGCTCATCTCATAGAGTAAAATTTATAACAGTGCCATTTGAGAATGTAATAGAAGAGATATTTCGCTCCACTGCTCCAACATATATGGGTGTTATGCTAAAGCGTCTTATGTTAAAAGCTTCTGAGAGTATCGCAGATGAACTTGAGATTGATGCTTTGCTCACAGGAGAAAGTGTTGCACAAGTTTCTAGCCAGACATTGCGAAATCTTTCGCTTATAGATCAAGTGAGCACTAAGCTTATATTGCGACCGCTTTGTGCGATGAATAAACCAGAGATTATGTCAATAGCCGATGATATAGGTACTCGCTACTTTGCGGAAAGTATGCCCGAATATTGTGGTGTAATTTCTAAAAACCCTATCATACACGGCTCATTTAAACGAATGGTAAAAATAGAAAGAAAATTCAATTTTGAAGTACTTGATAAGGCAGTAGAAGATGCACAATATATAAATGTAAATGACATAGTCGATGATGTGGCTAATTTAAAAGCCATAGAAGTTGTAAATGATTTGAGTTCTGGAAAATATACAGTCATAGACATCCGCCCTGAAGAAGATTGCATAGAAACAATATGTGAAAGTATAAAAATCCCTTTTCATAAACTAAAATCAGAATTTGAAAAACTTCCGCAAGACAAAGAGTATCTATTTTATTGTGACAAAGGAATCATGAGTCAACTACATGCACAATATTTGCGTGATGCCAAATCATATAAAAATATAAGAGTTTATAGGCCAAAAACACATTAAGGTGCTATCTCTTCCTAAAAATTCTTAATTTTCTCAAATGAATTTTCTATGGAATCTACCTTGTATCGGTATATGGCAGGATGTTGCTTGTAGATACTTTGATTTGCTCCAGCTTTTATGCTCAAGTGTTCTAGAAACTCTTTTGTGCTTGGCAGTTGGAGCCAAACTTGAGGCAAAAATGTACCTTGGAAATTACCGAACTTTAGGATTAGTCCGTCTATATTTGGTTTGATTTTTTGCACTAAATCATCAAAATCATCATATTCTAAAATCTCAGGTGGTGTTAAGACAGAAATTTCTATGGATAGTGAATTTGTTAGTTCAGTTTTATCCAAAGGTGGAAATCTAGGATCTCCAAAAGCAGCACTTAAGGCATTTGCCATGATGTCAACCAATAGTGTTTTGTGTGCTATGATTGAGCCGATACAACCACGAAGTTGGTGATTGTAATTTAGTGTTACAAAGGTGGCTCTTTTTTCGCCTAAAAATGGGTGAGATTGCAAAATATCAACTCTGTCTATTGCATATTTTGAGTCAAACTTTGTGAGTATTGATGCTTTTGCGATTTGTAATAAAATTAAATCTAACATTTTTTACACTTTTTATTTATAGCAAATTTTTGAGCTCTTAGTGTTGTATCTGTTGTGACAAATGGCGAGTTTATGATATGAAAAACCTCTTTTGCTATATCACTTGGGTTAAGATAGCTCTCTTTGTCATCTGTTGGTTCAAATCCCAATTCATCAAAAAAAGGAGTTTTGGTGATATCGGGGTTTATGTTAGTTACTTTTACACCTGATTTTCTGAGTTCTTCAAATAAGCACAGACTAAAACTTCTCAAGCCACTTTTAGTAGCACTATACAGAGCTGAAAATTTTGAGTGTTTAGTAGCTTCTATAGATGAAATATTTATGATGTGCCCTTTTGTTTTTTTAAGACTTCTAAGACAAAGATTTGTCAGGATTATAGGTGCTTTTAAATTTACATTGATTAATTCTGTGATTTTATTTACAGATATCTCTTCATTTTATTTACAGATATCTCTTCATGAGGCTTAAAAATTCCCAATCCTGCACAATTTATCAGTACATTTATATCAGTTGTTTTTAACAATTCACGAACTTTTTTTTCTAACATCATCGTATCTTGTAAATCGCATAAAATTTCACTATTTTTTCTTCCGATACCAAAAATAGTATATCCATTTTGTTGTAGAATATCCCGAATAGCCGAACCAATTCCACTATTGGCTCCTGTGATAAGAACTGTTTTTGTATCTGTTTTCATACTATATTGTACAATATAGCAATTTAACTAAGCCTTATAACTATCTAATAAACTTGAGAGTTTTACACTCATTTGTGCC
>JAADIZ010000083.1 GCA_013151055.1 Campylobacterota bacterium | reverse complement strand
ACAAGGCGGCTGATGATGCTTCAGGTTTGGCTATAGCAAATCAGCTTAAGGCACAAGCAACTGGCTTAGGACAGGCTATCAGAAATGCGAACGATGGTATCAACATGGCTCAAACAGCCGATGGTGCACTCAATGAGTATGGAAACATAGTCAATACTATCAGAACAAAATCCATACAAGCTGCATCTGATGGTCAAAATGCGGATTCAAGAAAAGCTATACAAAGAGACATCAACAAGTTGATGGAAGAAGCTCAAAATATCGCTTCAACCACTTCTTTTAACGGTCAAAACCTTCTTGATGGAACTTTTCAAAATAAAAATTTCCAAATAGGAGCTTATGCAAATCAAACAGTTGGTATAAGCATAGCAAGTGCCCAAACAAATAGTATAGGTGCGCATGTTGATGAAACTGGAACTGCAGTAGCACTTACAGCCGCATTAACCGGAGGCTCAATTTCAACTTCTCTTACTGTCACTATCAATAGTGTTGATATAGGGGCTACCGCAGCTGATAGTTCAAGCGGAGCAAATGCAACAGCACATAGTGCAACTTCAGCTTGGGCAGTCGCACAAGCCATTAACGGCGTTACAAATAAAACTGGAGTTACCGCTACTGCTAATACAGCTGTTACAGGTGCCGCTGTTGCTGGTGGAAGTATTTCGGCAGGAAGTCTTACAATCAATGGTATTGATATAGGTGCGGTAAGTGTATCTGCAAATGACAGTGATAGTGCTTTGATGAATGCTATAAATGCATTATCAAATCAAACAAATGTTATAGCGTCTCATGATGGAGGCAAAATGGTTCTTACTGCTACGGATGGCAGTGATATAGCAATAGGAGGCATAGATACTAGTGCAAAAACTGGTATAACCACAGCAGCAACTACTCAGGGTAAGATTACCTTAACTTCTGATAATGCTGTTACTGTTACAGATACCTCTACAGGTATTGGTTTTACAGCAAGTAAAACTATATCTACATCAAAGACTCTTAACTCTATAGATGTAACAACAAGAGATAGTGCTGAGAGTGCTATCAAGACAACAGATTCTGCTCTAAGACAAATTGATACTATAAGATCAGGTATAGGTTCAGTTCAAAATCAGCTTGAATCAACTGTTAGAAATATATCTGTTACTCAAGTAAATGTTACTTCAGCCGAGTCATCTATCCGTGATGTTGACTTTGCTCAAGAATCAGCAAACTTCTCTAAGTTTAATATTCTTGCACAATCAGGAAGTTATGCGATGAGTCAAGCAAACGCAGTTCAGCAAAATGTTTTAAGATTGCTTCAGTAAAGTATAAATAAGATATTTCAATATCTTATGTGAGAGGAGTTTAGCTTCTAAGCTCCTCTTTCTTTGATTCTAATATTTTTATAATTTTTTCAAGATTTGAAAAGACTCTTAAAAGCCATTCATGATGAACTAATATAGTTTTCCAATTTTTTATAACTTTCTCTTTGTCGTTATTTTCTGGCAATGTATCAATCGTTGCTAAATCAAACTCTACATGGGTTAGTATCGGACTTATGAGATAAGTATAAAAAGATTGAAAAGTTTCTCCATAATACTTTTTTCTTATTTTTTTAAGTTCTTCTATCATCTTATAGACATCTTTTATATCTATGTAGTCATAAATTTCATCAATATTGATATTCTTATATTTTTTAATTTCATTCGTAACTTTAATGAGAAGTTTTTTCACTCTTTTTTGCATTGATTTACCTATATCTATGGCAATGTTTAATTTTTCAGATATTTTCTTCAGATTTTTTTCAATTTCAGATTTATTTGGCTTTTGCAATACTATTTTTGATTTTGTTTTACTATTGTATAGATAATTTTTAACAACTTCTTCAAAAGACATTTCAATGCTACCATGGATTCTTGCTCCACCTTGTGTCGCATTAATGGTTTCTGATTTTTTGGTTTCATTATTTCTTGCTATTTCTTGCTCTAAGCCATTTAAAAATAATTTCCATACCTTTGTTGTTTCAACTTCTCCTTTTCCACCATAAGCCTCTGTGTATTCAACACCTTCTTTATTATTTACTTCAGTTTCTCCAAATATATGGCCCTTGCTATGACTATTTCCATCTTCTCCAAATGCCAAATCTTGTCCGATAAGTACAATTCTTTTAAACCCTATCATACTAGCTATCTCGTAAGCCATATTTGCTGCACTCAATCCTTTGCCAACATAGCCCCAATCATCAAATTGAAAAAATCTGTAGTAACTTCCAGTAGGTCTCATGCTAAGCTGCAGAGTTCCTTTTTGTATAGAGTCTATCAACTCTTTATGGGCTACTGCAGTTATAGCAAAGATTATTCCTTTTTGGAACTCTTTTGAACTATTTTTATAAAATTTTGCGGTTGCTTTAACTCTCTCAATTGAAGTTACAATATCTGGTTTTATACCTTGTTTTTCTAAAATAGGCAAAGATGCATCAACGCTTATGATGGTAACTCTATTTTGTATCTCTTTAAGCAGTGGCAACTGTTTATAAAGAGAAGGCCCAGTAGCAACAATAATAGCCAAATCTGTTATCATTGATTTTGAAACCATCTCTTTTAGAGAGGGAGTGCTTGCCATTTTAGGAATATTAGTTAAAAATTGTTCCAATCCAGTTAACTCATCAAAACAGTCATTTCCTATAATATTGAGAAAATGTCTAAAAACTCTAATAAAAGTTTGATTTGTTGCTAACAGTTTGTCTTGATACTTTTCATAAAATGGAGTCATAACGAAAAGATTATATGTTTTAAAATATAAATTTGCACTAAAATCTATATATTCGAGCATATAAGCAAAATTTATATCATTTGTCAACAGTATAACAATTCTGTTATTTTTTATCTCCTCGGAGAAATCTATCAAATTCAGTGCTACATATATGAGTTCTATTTCAGGCTCAGCTACAAATACTTTTTTAAAATTTCTGTTTTCTAAAAGTTTTTTTAAAAAATATCCATTTCCTATGCCAAAAAAATAGAGGTATTTATGCCAAGCAAACTGTTGAAATTCACTTAGTTTTTTTTCAATTTCTTTTATTGGTTCAAGTTCATATAAAAATGTATTATCTATACTATCCATCACATTTGCATTAGACAAATCCTCTCCCGCAAAAACTTCAAATACAGAGTTTGTTTGTACGGCTTTTAATTGATCACAAAGAAGTGGATTTTTTATTTGCAAGGCAGAAAGATTTTTATCGTAGAGCGCTGTCATTAAGTAGCCTTTTTAGTTATTTTAAAGCAAATAGGGTTCCGTTTATGTTATGATAAAACCAATTTACCTCAAAACTTATAGTCTTTTGTCGCAACTTTGCTCAATATCTCTTAAATAGTCGATATGCCCATAAAAACGATGATAGATTTTTATTAAAGTCAAGGTCTATTTCCTTCTTTCAGCTCCATTTGAATAACTATTTTATTTTTAAAGATAGTTTTTCGAATCGCTTTAAATTTATATCGGGTATAAAGCTTTATGGCTTTTATATTTTTTTCGAAAACCTCTACTTTTAAAAAATTTACATGTAGCTTGTTGAAAGCAACCTTTAAAATTTGCTCCATCAATATATTTCCTACATTCTTTAAATTTGTTTTTGCATATAATCCTATAGTACAAGATGAAGTAGATATATCTTTAAAATAGATTACTCCTATATCTTCATTGTAGAAATCTGTAACTAAGAAATATTGTTTTTCCTTATCATTTTTTAATAAATTAATAAAATTTAAATGTTCCTCAAGAGAGATAACATCTGAATTAAACATCCATTTTTTAATTTCTTTATCATTTCTCCATGTCAGTATATTTTGTTTTTGATTTTCGTTTAAATCTGTAAAATTCTGTAAAATTATCATTTTATAATTCTAACACTCTTGAATGCTTCAATATATTTTTTACCAACTCTTATGCCATGATATTGAGCATTAAGTCTTATACCTTTAAGGCTTCTTGGATGCGGGTACTTACAAAGTTCAGACTTATATTTTTTTATAGCCGCTATTTTTAAGTCTATAGTATCGGTTATATCAAAAAAAACATCAGGAGAAAAGCTAAGCGGATAATTCCACTCTGTTGAAGAGAGTATCTCAAAGCTATAAATCTCCTTTACGCACTCATCTTTCATAGGTCTAGTTGCTGTTATAACCGCTTTGTAAGTTATTTGATGGTCTATGTTTAAATCATTTTTGTAGTGCGTAAAGATAATATCAGGCTTTATCTTCTCTTTTGTTTGCACTATCTTTTTGACAATATCCAAAAGAGGAATGCTATCAAAACTGTTATCAGGAAATTTTTCTGTAAAAACTTTTTTTATTCCTATATATTCATTTGCTTTTTTTATCTCTTTTTGCAATAGAGCTATCTCTTTTTCTCCTTCACCTCTACTTGTTTTGCCCTCCCCAAGTATCAAGGTATAAGCCTCATACCCCTCTTTTATGAGTCTTGCAACAGTCCCAAAACATCCCAATACCTCATCATCGGGATGAGCAGCTACTATAAGAATTTTCTTATTCATTAAAATATCCTATATTTTTGGCAGTATTAAAAAAAATATTTTCAATTTCAGAATCTAAAAAGTTATATTTTTGTAGATATTTTGAAGTAAAAGATATACTTTCTTTCAAGTTTATATAAGGAGAGTCTGAACCATATAAAACTCTGTTTGTTCCTATTTTTTTATAAGCAAATGCAAAATCTTGCTCAATTGAAGAATTATGATAGCAAAGTATGGAAAATGAAGTTTCCAAATATATATTATTTTGTGATTCAGCTATTAGCATTGCTTCTAAAACTCTTGCTCCTCCACTGTGAAGTAGTATTATAGGTGATTTTTTTATTTTATTTGCTATTAGTGTAGATAGTTTTAAGTTGTCATTTCTATAAAGATTAAGCGTACCATAGCTGGTATCTATGGCGATAAACATATTAAGTTGCTAGCTTTTTGGCACAGCTGTAAAATTTTATTTGTTTCATTATCAGATATATTTTGCACATAAGAGTGAAATTTCAACCCTCTTACCCCTAAAAGATATGCTATTTCCAGTTGTTCTATACAATCTTTATCTCTAAAATTCAATAATGTTGTAAAAAGAGAATTAGCAGTATATTTTTTTACAAAATCAAAAAAGTTGTTTTTCTCTTTTGCTTTAAATAGGTTTTCATTAAACAACATAATATTTAAACCATCTAATAGTTTAGCTTTTGGTAGAACATTTTTTTCATAAGATTTTTTTAACTCAGCAAATGATATATTTTGTTCATCCAATATAGTCGAGTTGGTGTCTTTTACAATAGATTCTTTAGGTAGATGTATATTAAAATCAAATATTTTCAATTGTTGAATCCTTAAATATAAACAACATAAACTCTTTTTGAGGGATTGGAGCATAGTTATGCTTTAAAATCACATTATTTGAAAGAATAAATGCAAAATCAATCATTTTAGAAGGGTTATGATAAAAAACAAAGTCCTCTTTTGGATAATTATCAATTAATTTGGTTGATAGGAAATCCACAATGAGTACTTCGTTGACTAAACTAAAAGCTTTTAAAATCATTTTTTTTGAATATTCATAGTTGTCAAACTTGTCTTTTAGATTAAAATTTAGAAGTCCCAGCATAACTCCAATATCAGCTATATTTTTTTCATTGGTTTTTAGTATATTTGTAACATTAAAAGTAGATTTCTTTGAAGCATATAGCTTTTTTGCTTCATTGACTAAATTTTCATTTATATCATATCCAATATAATGAGAAAAGTTTATGTTGTTTGATTTGAGAAAATTAAAGTAGTCTCCAAAACCACAGCCAATATCGAGTATTGATTTGCCTGAAAAATCTATTGCCTCATCTAGAGTTTTTGAAAACCTGTAGTCTTGTTGTTCTTTTGTTCCCCATCCTAATGTTTTTATATGATATCCTAGTTTTTTATATCTGTTAGTGTATCTTTGAACTGTTTCATCTGATATGTGTTGTAAATTCATTTTCATTTTTTTAACTCTTTAAATTCATTTTCAAATTTTTCAAGTCTTTTAATTAGATTGGGAGGTAAGATTTCATTTTTGTCGTCTAAATATTTTTTAAGACAAATTGTTTTATATGTATTCATTTTAAGAGTATCTATACAGAAGTACCAAATATCTTCTTGTAACTCTATGAATTCTAGTTTATTCAAAAATTGCTCATTTATATTTTTCTCTTCAATAAGCGTACATCCTGAATCATCTGCAACAATAATAGAATTTTGAAACATTTCTTTTCTCTTTTTTATTTCATTTTCTATATTTTTATCCAAAGTCATCTCTTTGTTATAACAACCAAGAGGGGTGACCCCTTTACTCCACATAGAGTAGTCTTCTTTTTTTAGTCTATGAACATCTCTTACCAATCCATTCACGATAATAGCTTTTGCATTTTTATATAACATAATATATTTTGAAACTATATCTCCAAGCACTGCTCTGTTTGAACAGTCAAAAGTATCAATGAAAACTATTTTGTCTTCATGAATGTCTGATATTTGTTTATGAAGTTCCCAGTTTGAATTACTAAAAGTGTAGATATACTCAACTTCACCTACTGCAAAGTGTCTTTGGTTGATAGGCTTTAAGCCATCTAAAACACCCTGTTTTACAAGTGCATCAGAAATCTCAACACTAGAAATCTTATTTTTTTCTATGTACTTTATAATTTTACTTTTCATAGCAAATCCTTATGTGCTTGGCTATCTCTTTGCCTAAGTTGATAGTGTCATTTCTCGCAATAACAAAACCGTGTCTATTTGCATCTGTTGTAATTTTTTGGACTACATCTCCTTTTTTCAGCGAAAGTCTTAATTTTAATATCTCTTCTTTTTTTTCAAAATCTGCAATACCGTTTATCTCTTTTATTTTGCCTAGAGGTAAACTGAAAAATTTTAATACAACACTGTTTTCTTTTATATCGTCTTTAAAGTAATTTTTTTCAATTTTTAAAGAGTCACATATGTATTGTTCAACAATGTCAATATTTGTAACATTAGGTACAATTATGGCTGAGGTGTAAACTCCACCCCCTCTATTGGCACTCTCTATCAGATAAATTTCCTTATCTTTGGTTACCATATATTCACTATGGGTCATACCAAAATTAAATCCCAATTTACGGTTAACATTTTCATTTGTTTTTAGTATCT
>JAADIZ010000012.1 GCA_013151055.1 Campylobacterota bacterium | reverse complement strand
TCCTTGTGCAAATCTTCCTCTTGGTGGGACTGCAGCCCATCTACCTACATTTCTAATGAATTCGCCTTTTGTCGGTTGAAAATCAACGCTATCGCTAACATCACAGATTTCTCTCGCATGTGAAACTCTCATGACAGGTCTTAGCATTACAGGAATTTCAAACTGTTGTGAAAGATCAAGTCCAATTTTGACCATATCATAAGCTTCTTGTGGAGTTGCTGGGTCAAATACTGGGATTTTTGCAAATTTTGCAAAACTGCGACTATCTTGCTCTGTTTGAGAAGAGTGAAAACCAGGGTCGTCAGCACTAACTAAAAGCATAGCTCCCAAATGACCTATGTAAGAAGCACTCATCAAAGCATCACTTGCAACATTTAATCCAACTTGCTTTAAAGTGGCACAAGTTCTTTTTCCTGTAATTGCTCCAGCATATGCAACTTCAAAACCTACTTTTTCATTTGTCGCCCATTGCGCATAAGTATCACAGTTAAATTTCTTTGAAAATTTTTCAAAATTTCCAACAATTTCACTAGATGGCGTTCCTGGGTATCCAGAAATCATATCTACATTTGCATGTATAAGACCCAATGCAATGGCCTCGTTTCCCATTAATATTTGCTTCATATCTTCTCCAAAAATTATTAAATGGGATTATTATACTTTATATATCTTTAATTTTTACACTTTGTGCAGAAATTTTATATTTATATGCAAAATTTATGAAAATATGTTTATATTTGTTACAAGACACCTTGCTGGTCATCTAGAAGAAATTAAAATTTATATAGAGATAGCTTTTTGTGCTACTTTTCTTTGGTGATATTTTGATATAATACCTTGTTATTCAGAGACTAGCTTTGCTTATTATAGTGCACAAGGTTAGCAAAGAAGATAAAAGGAAAACAGTATGATGACACTTGATGAAAGATTTAAAGCACTTGGGGCAGAAAATGCACCTGGACAAGAACTTCGCCAAGATATAAGTGATTTAGATACTATTATGCGTGGAGAGAAATTAGAAGGAGTTTCTGTTGACTTTTCGCATGGTGATGTAGATGCATTTCCTCCAATACCCTCAGCAGTAAAAGAATGGAATAAAGGCTATGAGATGGGCGGTGAACAAGCATATACACAATATCGTGGGTCTGCAAAAATTCTTAAAGGATTAGCTCAGCGTATCAGTGCTTTTACAGGAAGTTCAATTTTAGCAGACAAAGAGTTAATCATAACTCCAGGAACACAAGGGGCACTCTTTTTAGCACTAGGCTCAACTGTTGAAGCAGGAGAAAAAGTTGCAGTTGTCGAACCTGATTATTTTGCAAATAGAAAGTTAGTTAAGTATTTTAATGGAGTAATCGTACCTATTCCTTTGAATTATCAAGATGATTCATCCAAGAGTGGTCCAGATTTAGATTGTTTAGAAAAAGCATTTAAAAACGGTACTAAAGTGTTTGTGTTTTCTACACCAAACAACCCTACAGGAGTAGTTTACTCAAAAAATACAATTGATAAAATTGCAAATCTTGCCTCTATCTATGATGTAACTGTGATTGTGGATCAACTCTATTCAAGATTGCTTTACAATAAGGAAACATATACTCATCTTTGTGCTTGTAAGGTAGCACCTAAAAATATAATTACTATTCTAGGTCCATCTAAAACTGAATCTCTCAGCGGTTTTCGTTTAGGAGTAGCTTTTGGTGCTTCGAGACTAATTGAGCGAATGGAAAGACTACAGGCTATTGTTTCTTTGCGTGCGGCTGGATATAATCAAGCAGTTCTTAATGGATGGCTGAAAGAGCCTGCAGATTGGATGAAAAAACGCATAAGAGAGCACGAAGCAATACGAGATGATTTGCTTAAAATATTTAGATCTGCAGGAATATCTACAGCAACACCACAAGCAGGTAGTTATCTTTTTCCAAAGTTACCACCTCTTGAAATTGATACAAAACTTTTTGTGCAATTACTCAGATATCAAGCTGGCGTGACTGTTACTTCAGGTTCTGAATTTGGACCAACTACAAGAGATAGCATTCGTCTTAATTTTTCACAAGATCATAAGGCAGCAGTGGCTGCTGCAAGACGCATAGTTAAGATAGTTGATAGGTATCGCAAATGAATCAAAACATAACGCAACCTATTTCGCAAGGTTTATACAAGCCTGCTGTTCGTTATGAAAATATTATCTATACTTCTGGAATGACACCACGCAAAGATGGAGAGCTCCTTTACTCTGGAAAAATTAAAGCAACTGAGCCAATTGAAGTTTATAAAAAAGCAGTTTGTTTAGCAAGCAAAAATGCACTTTTATCAGCACTAGCTTGTTTAAAAGAAGATGAAAAAATCTCTTTAGTTCTTCAGCTAACTGTCTATCTATGTGCCACAGAAGATTTTGTGCAACACTCAAAAATAGCTGATTATGCATCTAATTTTTTGCTTGAAAAGTTAGGAGTAGAAAGTATTGGAAGTCGAGCCACTATTGGAGTTTTTTCTTTGCCATCTAATGCACCAGTTGAAGTGGTATTTGTAGCGATAGTTGGTAAATGTTAAAAACTTCTGAATAAGCAAATAATTTTTAAACTTACTTCTGATATAATAGCAAAATTTAATTTTAGGAGTTTTGGTATGTTTAAGAATATTGGATTGAAAATTCTTACATTTTTGTTTGTTTCTAGTTTTTTTCTGTTAAATGCAGGAACTATTAAAATAGGTGCTCTTGTTTCAGCTACTGGCCCTGCTTCGTTTTTGGGTGACCCAGAGCTTAAAACTTTACAGCATTATGTTGAAAAGATAAATAATGAAGGCGGAGTAAATGGTCAAAAAATTGAATTAATAGCTTATGATACGGGCGCTAGTCCAAAAAAAGCTGTTACATTTGTCAAGAGACTTATCAGTCAGGATAAAGTTGTAGCTATCATCGGTCCTTCAACTACAGGTGAAACTATGGCTGTTATCAAGTTTGTCCAAAGAGCTAAGATTCCTTTGATATCCATGGCTGGAGCAGTTGTGATTATAAATCCAGTTAAAAAATATGTATTTAAAATGGTGGCAACTGATAGGATGGCATGCCAAAGAATTATGCAAGATTTGAAAAAGAGGAAACTA
Source organism: Campylobacterota bacterium (assembly GCA_013151055.1). GTDB lineage: Bacteria > Campylobacterota > Campylobacteria > Campylobacterales > Sulfurospirillaceae > JAADIZ01. The sequence continues at coordinate 23,618 of JAADIZ010000012.1, read as the reverse complement.
ACAAATTTGGCTTTGATTTCTGGAAGTGGTGGTTTTGGAAAATCTATGAGAAAGCAGTGTAAAGAGGTAGCTCCTAATTACGGTATCAAAATAGTTGCAGATGAAACTTATGGCAAAAAAGATACTGATATGACAACTCAGCTTCTTAAAATCAAAAATAACAAGAAAGTACAGGCTGTCTTAAATCCAGGCTTTGGTCAGGGTCCTGCGATTGTCACAAAAAATTATAGACAACTTAAAATCAAACAGCCACTATATGAATCTCATGGAGTTGCGTCTAAGAAATATATAGAGATTGCAGGAAAAGCAGCAAATGGTGTGAGACTCGTGTCTCCTCCTGTTATAGTCGCTGATAAATTGGCTGATTCAAATCCTGTAAAAAAAGTGGCACTCGCTTATAAAAACGAGTATGAAAAAGCATTTCACACTCAAGTAGCTAGCTTTGGTGGACATGCTTACGATTCGCTTTATGCAATTGTGGATGCTATAAAAGCGGAGCATTCAATAAATCCACAAAAGATAAGAGATGGTATAGAAAATCTCAAAAATTTTCAAGGCGTTGATGGTATTGTAAATATGAGTCCAACAGATCACTTAGGATTAGACACAAAAACAGGTATGGTTTTACTAGATATTAAAAATGGTGATTGGTCTATCGTCAAATAAACCAATGAATGAACTTTTTGGATTTTTACTTTCAGGGATAACTGTCGGCTTTATATATGCACTTGTGGGCATTGGTTTTACAGTTATCTACAATAGCAGTGGTATCATAAACTTTTCACAAGGTGAATTTGTGATGGCAGGAGGAATGTCAACAGTTTTTTTATTAAAAGCTGGGCTTCCTCTAGGAGTTTCATTTATTTTAGCGATTATGATTACATCCATAATAGGTATAGTTTTATATAAACTTATATCCTATTCAAAAGATAGTTCGCAAATTTCGCTTATCATTTTAACTCTAGGCTTTGCTATCTTTTTAAGAGGTTTAGCTGAAGTTGTATTTGATAAAGAGCTTCATACTATGCCTTCATTTGTTGGAGATGGCTCGTTTGATATGCTTGGCACAGTTTTAACATACCAATCTATAGTTATAATGGTTGTCTCTATCGTTATAGTGGTACTATTATACTTTTTTTTCAAAAAAACTAAAACTGGACAAGCCATGAAGGCTGCTTCTATAAATGTAGATGCGGCAAGGCTCATGGGCATAAATATCAAAAAGGTTTTGATGATAAACTTCGCTCTCTCAGCTGCTATTGCTGCCATTGGAGGAGTGCTTTTAACGCCTATTACTTCTACTAATTATGAAGTTGGTATTATGCTTGGATTAAAGGGGTTTGCAGCTGCGATTATAGGCGGTCTTAGCAACCCTTTTGGAGCAGTTGTTGGGGGATTGGTGCTTGGAGTTTTAGAGTCCTTGATCGCTGGTTATGTATCTAGCGAATATAAAGATGCAGTTGCTTTTGTAGTATTATTGGCTATTTTATTTTTTATGCCAGGAGGAATCTTTGGCAATACAAAAGCACAAAGAGTATAAATGTTAAAAAGATACAATATAAGCCAAGACATCATTGTTTTAGCCATTCTTTTGTTTATTGCTCCATTCTTTTTTCAAAATGATTTTATTTATGAAATAGCAATAGTTTCGCTACTAAATGCTCTCATATGCGTAGGTTTAAATATGCTAATGGGATATGCAGGGCAAGTGAGCTTAGGTCATGGTGCCTTTGCTGGACTTGGTGGATATATAGCTGTAATTCTTAGTTCAAACTATGGGATATCACCTCTTTTTAGCATTTTTATAGCTATTGTCACTATGGCTATATTTGCTTTTATCATTTCTAAGCCAATTTTGAAACTTAGGGGTCATTATCTCGCAATGGCAACTTTGGGAGTTGGCATCATCATCAGTATAGTTTTAAATGTTGAAGATGAACTCACGGGTGGGAGTGACGGCATGAGCGTAGATAGTTTTAGTGTTTTTGGATATGAATTTACTGATAGCTTACAGTGGTATATACTTTGTGCAGTATTGCTAATTTTTACGATTTGGATGTTTAAAAACCTTATAAATTCTCCTTTTGGAAGAGTTTTAAAGTCCATAGAAGGTAGTCAAAAAGCAGCTAATAGTGTTGGTATCAATGTTTCTCATTATAAGAGTGTAGTTTTTGTGATTTCGGTAGTGATTGCTACTCTAGCTGGCAGTCTTTATGCTTTTTTCTCTGGTTTTATATCTCCTAGTGAAGCTAGTTTTTCTCACTCGATTGAGCTTGTTGTTATGGTGGTACTTGGAGGTCTTGGACGGGTTTACGGAGCGATAATTGGTGCAGTAATTTTGACTATACTACCTCAACTATTAACATCTTTTGAGGATTATCAAACTTTGATATATGGTGCTATTATTATTTTTGTGATGATGTTTATGCCTAAAGGTATCGCATCATTATTTGATGATATAAAAAGGAGACTGTTTGCTCAAAATAAATAATATAACCAAACAGTTTGGCGGTATCAAAGCGGTAGATGATTTTAGTTTTAGAGTAAAAAAAGGGCATATTCATTCAATCATAGGACCAAATGGTGCAGGTAAAACAACTTTGGTAAATATGATTACAGGAGTTTATAAAACAGACAATGGAACTATATTTTTAGATGGTGCTGATATCACAAATATCTCTACTGATAAATTGGTGCATAGAGGAATTTGCAGAACTTTCCAAAATCTAGAAATTTGTGAAAATATGACAGTTTTAGAAAATGTACTTTTAGGATTTGACAAATATATGGATAAAAGTTTGTTAAAGTCATGCTTTAGAGCAAAATCCATACTAGAAGATGAGATTAGATACAAAGATAGAGCAATACATCTTTTAGGACTAATAGGACTAGAAAAAGTAGCTCACCAAAAAGCAGAAAATCTATCATATGGAATACTAAAAAAATTAGAGATAGTTAGGGCATTGGGAACTTCTCCTGAACTTATACTGCTCGATGAGCCAGTGGCAGGATTGAATCCAAAGGAGACGAAAGAGGTTTCAGATCTGATAAAAACAGTAGTGGCCGATGAAGTTACTATCGTGCTAGTTGAACATGACATGAAGATGGTTATGGACATATCAGATTACATCACCGTGATGAATTTTGGAAAAAAACTGGCGCAAGGAATCCCGAGTGAAATAGTAAATAATAAAGATGTGATAAGAGCATATCTTGGAAATGGCGTAGTATGTTAAAGATTGAAAATCTAAGCTGTAATTATAGACAAATCATAGCACTTAGTGATGTTAGTTTGCATATAAATAGAGGTGAAATAGTTTCATTAATAGGAGCTAACGGGGCCGGAAAAACAACACTTTTAAGAGCCATCAGTGGACTTCAAAATACAAAAAAAGGAAAAATATATTTTGAAGGCAGTGACATAGCAAAACTAGAGTCTCATGACATAGCAAAACTAGGAATTGTGCAAATTCCTGAGGGAAGAGGGCTCTTTTCCATTCTTAGTGTCGAAGAAAATCTAAGATTAGGTGCTTATATAAGAAGTGATAAAGATGTGCAAAACGATATAGAAAAGATATACATACAATTTCCAATTTTAAAAGAAAAAAGAAAAGAGTATGCAGGTACACTCTCAGGTGGTCAACAACAAATGGTAGCAGTTGGACGAGCTTTGATGAGCAGACCAAAACTTTTGCTTTTAGATGAGCCTAGTATGGGTTTGGCTCCTATCGTGGTAGAAGAGATTTTTCGAGCTATAAAAGAGTTGAGGGATAAAGGAACAACTATATTTATAGTAGAACAAAATGCTTTTTTGGCATTAAGTATAACTGACCGTGCTTATGTTTTGGAAAATGGAAAAATTGTTATGAGCGGAAACTCAAATGAGCTTTTAAGAGATGAGAGAGTAAAAGAGGCTTATCTAGGAGCTTAAGAAGTTTTTTGTCTGTTTGATTTTATTTATAGTATTTAGTGTCTCTTCTCTTTTTTTGTTTACTATATCAGTTGCAACTTTAATCAAAGATAAAGCCTCTTGGGCTTCATCTAAAATTGTAAAATTTGGTAAGTTATTAGTAAGTTTGCTAATGCTTTTTATATCATCTTCTATAATAGCAATTTTAAGACTATTAATCCAAGACACTATTTGTTTCTTCTCTCCAAGCACTTAATAACTCTTTTGTTACATGTATAACTTGATCAATTTGTTTGGTATCATTTTGCATATTTGCAACACTTAAAGTCTTTACTTGGTGCAGATATAGTCCTGTTAGATAGTGTGAAACATCACCTTCATTATAGTCTAATGAGTTTATTAATTCAGCAAAAATTGCAACTGTTCTATTAATCCAATATGATTTTTTTTCAACATCTTTTTTTTCAATTGCTCTTTTTGCAAGAGAAGCAAATCTCAAAATCCCTTCATAAAGCATCTCTATTAACTTTTCTCCTGACTCTACTTGGATATTATTTTGTGAATATGTTGAATACGCTAGATTTGGGCTCATAATTATTCCTTTTATTTTTTTGTTCCATTTGTCATGGAGCCTATTTGCATAGACAAAGACTGGAAGGATGCATTTAATTGACTTATAATAGAGTCATATGCAGCAAATCTTTTTGCCATAATGGCATATTTGCTGTCTAATCTAGCAGTAGCCGTGGTTTTATTCTCTTCAAGAGATTTTTTTTCATCTGATAATTCTGTATTAAATCTTGTGAGAATACCGCTTGAGGTGTCTATATAGCTTGATAGCATTGAATTATAGTTGGTAAATAGTCCATTTGTAGTAGTGTCACCTCTAAAAAAATTCTCTACATCAGAACTACTAGCTTGCATTTTACTGTTAAATACAGAGCTATCAAACTCTAGCAGACCAGCACTATTTAGGGTAACACCATAATCTGATAAACTTCTTCCTTTTGAATCTAAATTAAATATATTTCTGCTTATATCTGTTTTTAAGTTTTTAATTTCTGAAGTATCTTGAAATGTACCAGATGCTTTGGTTTGAGTATCATATTTTGTAGATTCCACTAAATTATTCATCAAATCATTATATTTAGAAACAAATGCACTTATGCTATCGCTGATAGTTTTGGTATCTTGTTTTATTGATATATTTGAACTTACAGCATCATTTGCTGTAATAGTAGCACCTGTGATTAAATCTGTGATAGTATTTGATGACCTAGTGATTGCTACATTATTAAAAGTAGCACTCAAATCCCCAGCACTTTGGATATGACTAGTTGGAGTTGTGTTTGCTGCATCATCTACAATTCCAAGGTCACTTACTGCAGTTCCACCGCCAGTTGATGTGATAGTCATAGCATTGCTTGTACCAGTATCTGTTGATTTTAGTATAAGTTTGTAAGGAGTAGTTCCTCCAACATTTAATAAACTAGCAGTCACCTTTCCATTTGTTGCACCATAAATTTGGCTTTGCAAATCAGATAGTGTTGTGGCTGATGTAACATCAATTGCGTAGTCTTTCCCGCTAATGTTTATGTTGATTGTATCATTGGTAGAGGTAAAAGTGTCTGTTGTATTTGCAAATGATTTGCTTTGATATATATCTCTTTTTGCAAGTGCTGAAACATTAAAGGAAAAATCTTGTATTTGTGTTCCAGAATTTACACTAATTGATATACCAGTATTAGATGAAGTAGCAGTTCTGTTTAGGTAACTCATTTCATCAGACAGTGTACTTGTTTCAGCTTTTAGTGATGCTGTTAGAGTGGTTAGTATAGATAAATCACTTGTTTTTGTTTTGTTTTGAGTGATTCTATTGTCAATTGGTACTATTATCGCATTCTCATCAACTTTCCTAAGTTTATCAATTACATTAAAACTAAGTACCCCTTGACTTCCTATACCTAAAGAGCTTAAAGAAGCAGCCATTATTTATCCTTTTTTATCAAAAATCATTCCTACTATCTCTTTCATTTTTTCAGAAAGTTTCATAGCTTCTTCTGTTGGTATTCTTCTTATAATTTTACCTGTACTTCTCTCCATAACATTTACAAATAATATATCTATCTTGTCATTGAAACCAAATGTGACATTTGTATCTAATGATTTCATATGCTCATTTAAATGCTTGATAGTATTATTGAGTTGTTGCTTGATGCTTTTTGCATCAGGCATTTGATCTTTTTGTGTCTTTGCTGTTTCTTTTGTGCTTTCAACTGTTTTTTTAACATTCATAGAAGTATCGACAGTCGCTTGTGTTGCTTGTGGAACTTGCTTACTTGTTGCACTAAATATATCCATTTTGTCCTCCTTGACTTAGACATTCTAACTGTAAATCGACAAAATATTATATTAATTTAGAGATTATATGATAAAATTACGGATAAATACCAAATCGCAAGGAAGGCTGCTAGCTGGTGTTCCTTGTGGTCTGATATTTAAAGGGAGAATTATGAAAATAGCATTGATGTGCAACTCTTTATTGTTGACGAAAACATTAGAAATTTTTTTGAAAAAAAATATTTCAACATATAAAAAATGTGATTTTGTCATAAGTGACCAGAAGCTTGAATTGGACAAACCACAGTTTATCGTTTCTGGTAAATATTCAAATTTACAGTTTCCATTTTCACAATCATCTCTGATTATAGGATTAGATAAATTTTATGATAATCTTTATGCGGACAAAGAACCAAGTATAGTAAGTTTCCAATCAAGCAAGGAACAAATTAAACAAAAAATAACTATTTTAATAGAGAAATTTAAAGACGATTTGATGGATATCTTAGATGAAAAATAGAGAGATTATTAAAGCTATAAGTGCTGGTAAATATAAAGGAAAAAAGCTAAAACTTCCATCTATGCAAAGCACAAGAAGTACAAAATCGATACTTAAAGAGTCTTATTTTGATACTATACAATTTAGTATAGTAGATGAAATTTTTGTAGAAGTTTTTGGTGGAAGCGGCTCCATGGGTTTAGAAGCTTTAAGTAGAGGAGCAAAACATTCTTACTTTATAGAAAAAGATAAAAAAGCTTTTGATATTTTACAGCAAAATTGTGATTTTATAGACAAGCAAAATAGTACTTGTATAAAAGCAGATAGTTTTGAGTATTTTCCTTCTTTGGTTGATGCTTTAGAAAACAAGGCATTTTTCTATTTTGATCCACCATTTTCTATAAGAGATGGTATGGATGAGATATATGAAAAAGTTTATAATCTTATATTAAATTTACCACAAGACAAAATAAATCTTATAGCGATAGAGCACATGAGCTCTTATAGACTTCCCGCGTTAATAGGACAATACAGCTTTCAAAAAATAAAAAAATTTGGAAAAAGTTCTCTTTCATACTATCTATAAATTTGTTACCAATTTGTTATCAAGCTTTAATATAATTCTATCGAATTTAAATTTTTAAGGAGATATAGAATGAAAAAAATTATTACAGTCGCATTAGCAGGGGCATTTTGTACTGCTTCTTTGATGGCAGCAGGTATGGTAAAGGGTGATGGCTCTAGTTTTGTTCTTCCGATAAATCAAGCTTGGGCAAAGGCTTACTATAAAGCTACAGGTAAACAAGTACAGTACAATGGTGGAGGAAGTGGAAAAGGTATTAAAGATGCAACTGCTAGATTGGTCGATTTTGGTGGGACAGATGCTCCATTGACTCCACGCAGACAAGCAAGCAAGAAAATGTTACAATTTCCAGCTGTTGTTGGTGCTACTGTTATGGCGTATAACCTACCAAATATAAAAAGTGAAGCATTGAAATTAACTGATAAAGCAATCGTTGCCATAGCTGATGGAAGAGTAAAATTTTGGGATGATGATATGCTTAAAGCTGTAAATCCAAATATAAAACTCCCTCATAAAAAAATTATTTTTGCAAGAAGAAGTGATGCTTCAGGTACTACTTGGAACTTTACATACTTTTTATCTAGTGTTAGTTTGGAGTGGAGAAAAAAGTTTGGTGTTAAAAAAACAATAAATTGGACTTCAAATAACTTAGGTGGAAAAGGAAATCCTGGTGTTAGCTCAATCATAAAACAGACTCCATACTCTATAGGTTATATCGAGTATGCTTATGCAGTAGAATCAAATGCAAAAGTTGCAGTTATTGAAAATAGGGACGGATATTTTGTAAAGCCAGAGATGAAAACTTTTCAAGCCGCAGCTGCTGGAGCTGATTTTGATCCTAAAAAAGGTTTTTATACAGTTATAGGCTATCCAAAAGGTAAAGATTCATATCCGTTAGTTGCTGCCCCTTTTATAATTATGCCAAAAGAAAAAATAGCTGCCGATAAACAAATCACAGCTTTTTACGCTTGGGCATATGACAATGGTGCTAAGATAGCTGAAAAATTATTTTATGTTCCATTACCAAAAAGTGTAACAGATAAAATAAAACAATATTGGAAAGATAACGGAGTTTACTAAAAGTGAACAGAGAATCTATATTTAAAAAGGTTGCATTTTCCAGTGCAACCCTTATTTTGGTTATGCTTGCATCCATCTTTGTGATGTTGTTTATCTCGGCAAAACCAGCTATGCAGGAATATGGATGGCATTTTTTAGTAGATAGTAGTTGGGGAAAAACTATTGAAGTAAAATCTGATAAACCTCTAGCTACACAAAAATCAACAACAAAAAAAACTATAAATGATGAGAATCTTTTTGCAAATGAAGATTCTGCAATAATTCCTCTATCAGATGGAGGCATTGAAGATTCAGGTCAACCTAAAAACACCATAACAAAGATTATATATGGTGGATTTATTCCTATAATAGGTACTATTCTTTCAACTCTTATCGCTATGGCGTTTGCCGTGCCAATTGCCATGGGAATTTCAATATTTTTATCTGAAATAGCACCAAAGTTTTTGATAAAACCTGTTGGACTCGCCATTGAGTTATTGGCTGCAATTCCTAGTATAATTTATGGCATGTGGGGACTTTTTTATTTTGCTCCTATTGTGCAAGATATTTTTGGTGGTGATCAGATATCACTTTTGACAGCAGGATTGGTGCTTGGAATTATGATACTTCCTTTTATGGCGGCGATTACAAGGGATGCCATGAATACAACTCCTAGTGTCTTAAAAGAGTCAGCTTACTCTTTGGGAGCTACAAAGTTTGAAGTAGTCAAAGATGTTATTTTCCCCTATGCAAAAGTAGGAATTATTGGCTCAGTCATTCTTTCGTTGGGTAGAGCTTTGGGCGAAACAATGGCTGTAGCATTTTTAATCGGAAGTGTTTTTAAAATTCCTGGCTCATTAACAAATCCAACTATCTCTATACCTGTAGTACTTGCAAATAATTTTGGTGAAGCAAGTGGCAATATGATGAGTGCACTGTTTTATTTAGCATTTGTTCTGTTTGTTTTTAGTTTTATAATTATAGGTACAGCTAAATTTTATTTTTTAAGGAAGCATAGATGAAAGATTTACAAATACAGATAAAAATACAGAATGTTTTATTCTTGCCGATAGGTGTAGCTTTAGTAAGAGAAACTTCCATAGATTTTACATTTTTGGAAAGGAAATTTTAGAATGAAAAGACTAATTATAAATAAAATTGCTCTTTCTCTCTCTGTTCTATCTGCCCTCATCGGCTTAGTATTTTTAGCGTGGATTTTAGTTACTCTGTTTTCCAAAGGCATTAATTCATTGAGTTTTTCACTTTTTACACAAGATTTGATTAACGGTGGTTTAAGAAATCTTATATTTGGTCAATTTTTAATGGCATTAATTGCTACAATTATAGGTGTTCCCCTTGGCATGATGGCTGGGATTTATCTAAGAGAGTATGGACATGGTAAGTATGCAAATATAATAAGAGATTTAAGTGACATCATGATGAGTGCCCCTTCTATCATCATAGGTTCTTTTGTTTTTGTCCTTATTGTGGAGCCTTTTGGCAGTATCAATGGTTGGGCTGGCTCCATCGCTTTGACTATTATGCTGATTCCTATTGTTGTAAGTACAACTGACAATATGCTTTCATTAGTTCCAAAAGAACTTAGAGAAGCTGGTATCGCTCTTGGTGGTGGTAAACATCAAGTGATATTGAGTATAATTTTAAAAGCTGCAAGAGTTGGTTTGATGACGGGAATTTTACTTGGTTTTGCAAGAATTATAGGCGAAACTGCACCTTTACTGTTTACTTCAGGAACAAATAGTTTTTGGACAACAGATTTGAACAATGCGTTTCCATCTTTAACTGTGAGTATTTACAATCTTGCAAACTTTCCAACAGATAAGGCTAGAGATTTAGCATGGGCTGCATCATTTATATTGACGATGATTGTGCTTTTCATAAATATAGTCGGTAGATTTTTCACAAGAGATAAAGGATAACAATGGCAAAAAAATTAATAATGGATATAAAAGACTTTTCATTCCGATATGCAGGGGCAGAAAAACCATCACTAATGTCTATAAATTTACCAGTTCATAAAAACAAAGTGACTGCGATGATAGGTCCTAGTGGATGTGGTAAATCAACCCTACTTAGAGCTTTAAACAGAATTCATGATCTTTACCCAGGTCATGAATATCAAGGTAAAATTAACTTACTAAATTCAAGTAGTGGCGAAAATGAAAATATTTTGGATATAAAAAAAGAGAATGATTTTATCAAACTTCGTCAAAGAGTTGGTATGATTTTTCAAAAACCAACCCCATTTCCTATGAGTATTTTTGATAATGTTGCATATGGTTTAAAATTGGCTGGTATCAAAAATAAAACAATTTTAGAAGAAAAAGTAGTAAGTGCTTTGCAAGGTTCAGCTATTTGGACAGAAGTAAAAGATAGATTAAAAGAAGATGCTATGGGACTAAGTGGAGGACAGCAGCAGAGATTATGTATCGCTAGAGCTGTTGCACTGAGACCAGAAGTGTTATTGTTAGATGAGCCAACAAGTGCACTTGACCCCATCTCTACTGGTGCGATTGAAGAATTGGTGACGGAGCTTAAAAAAGATATTTCAATTGTTATAGTAACACACAATATGCAACAAGCAAGTAGGCTTAGCGATTATACAGCTTTTATGTATATTGGCAAATTAATTGAGTATAATAAAACAGACAAAATTTTTCTAAATCCAAAAGAGAAATTGACTGAAGATTATGTAACAGGAAGGTTTGGATAATGTTAAAAAATTATAAAGAAATACTAAACAAGTCAAGAAATCGTGTTTTGGATTTTGCTTCTATTATTTTTGAGGCTTGCGAATTAGCAGCCGATGCTTTTAAAGACTCAGACATACACAAAGCAAATACTGCTAGGGAAAAATTAAAAAATGCTCATGATATCAATAGCAAGATTGATAATGAAATCATAAAAACTTTAGCACTTTTTTCTCCTGAAGCTAAAGACCTCAGAGTTGTAATAGCTCATCTAAAAATTGCAAGTGAGTTGACTCGTATAAGTGATTATGTGAGAAGTTGTGCTAAGAGTATTAAGATGCAAATAAGTGGTGAATTTGACCTTAGCACTCTAAGAGATGATACTATTGCATATATGTCAAGCACTAAAAAATCATTATACTCAGCGATAGAATCTTTAAAGACGGATTCTCCTGATAAGCTTGAAGAGTTATATAGAACGGTAAATGTAGAAGAGTCAAAGTGTGATGATATTCACTCTATTTTGGAGCAAAATGCGATGGAGCAGATATGCTTAACTCCAGAAATTGCAAAAGATTTTATTGTCTTTTTGAAAAGTATGAGAAAGTTAGAGCGAATAAGTGATAGAAGTTTAAATATAGTGAAATTATCATTTTTTGCACAAAAAGGTGGAAAGCTAAAATTATGAGACCACTCATAGTTATTATTGAAGATGATAAAGATTTACTAGAGCTTTTAGAGTACAGATTAGATAAAGAAGGATATGAAGTTGTTGGCTTTTTATCTACAAAAAAAGTAGAAGATTTTTTGCTTGAAGAGGAGCCAAGCCTTCTTATCGTAGATAGAAATCTTCCTGGTGTTGAAGGAAGTGAATTTGTAAAAGACATGAGACAAAAAGGTCATCAAGCACCAGTTATATTTTTAAGTGCGAAAGACAGTGACAGGGATATAGAAGAGGGCTTTTTAAGAGGTGGAGACGATTATATAACTAAGCCATATAATATGATTGAGTTAATTCTGAGAGTAAAAGCCATACTAAGACGAACAAAAAGTGCAGATAGTGGAAAAGTGGCATATAAAGATATCGTGCTTGATTTGGATACGAGAGAAGTTTTTGTTGATAAGAAAAAGATAAAGCTGAGTAAATTGGAATTTAATCTTCTATACTTTTTTTTAGAGCATAAAAATGTAGTTTTAAAAAGAGATGAGATTTTGGAAAATGTTTGGAGAGATAAAGATTTTAAACAGGACAAAACTCTAAATGTAGCAATAAATAGGCTTAAAAAAAAGATAGAACTGCACCAAGATGATTATATAACTGCTACTAGAGGCGTGGGGTATAAATTTTGTTAAAATTAAATCAGATATATTTTCGTAAATTTTTCTTACTGTTTTGCGTAGTTTTTATTGTGATATCAGTTTTGGGTTACTATCTGATAGATAAAATTGAAATTAATAATTACAAAATGATGCTCAAAAATATGATAAATCAATTTGATACTACTCGAAAAAGCCTAACTGATATGAATGATGCAATCAAGAAAATATATCAAAATACAGGCGTAAGAATTACTATAATTGATTTTAATGGAAATGTTAAATTTGAAAGTAATCGAAAAATAGAAGGCATGGGAAACCATATAAATAGACCTGAGATTTTACTTTCTGATACTAATAAATTTGGCTCAAGCATTAGGCATTCTAAAAGTATAAGCAAAGACTTGCTTTATGTCTCTAAAAAAACAAATGATTACTACATAAGGATGGCATTTCCGTTAAACAATATAAAAGAGAAATTTTTTGGATTTTGGGTTTATGCAATTTTTATCTTTTTAGGCGCAATGATTTTAGCTTTTTGGATATCTCTTAAGGTAAATGCAAAAATTGCACATGACTTACAAAATATCAAAGAGGGATTAGATAGCATAATAGATAAAAAATACGACATCATATTTGATAGTAAGAAATGCTGTAAAGAGTTTGATGTGCTAACTAAACAGATAAATAAAGTTTCACAAAGATTAGAGAAGAGAAACCGCCAAAAAATCAAACATACTAAAAAATTGAAGGAGCTAAATAAGCAGCAAAGCGACATAATATCGGCCATTAGTCATGAATTTAAAAATCCAGTTGCAGCTATCGTAGGATACGCACAAACAGTGCGGGAAGATAGTGAATTGAGCCAAAGTATAAGAGATAAATTTTTGGATAAAGTTATCAAAAATGCACAAAAAATTTCATTCATGATAGATAGATTGTCTATGGCTATAAAACTAGAAAATGATAATTTAGCATTGGAGATTTCAACATTTGATATAAAACCTATGCTTCTTAATATAAGAGATATGCTTTTACAAAAATATAATAATAGAGATATTATCATCGATGTTTTAAGTCTAAAGATAAAGGCAGATGAGGTGATGTTTGAAAATCTATTTATAAATTTGATAGAAAATGCACTAAAATATTCCGAATATGAGATTGTTGTAAAGCTAGAGGGCAGTTTTTTGAGTGTCAAAGATAAAGGTATCGGCATAAGCGAAGATGAGATACAAAAAATAACAAAAAGATTTTACAGAGTAGATTCTCTATCTTGGGATAATTCCATAGGTATTGGACTCTATATCGTAAAATACATACTAAAACTTCACCAGATGGATTTAGTGATTAAAAGTGAACAAGGAGTTGGCTCAGAGTTTGGTTTTGATATAGCCAACCTTGCATAAAGTATATTGCTACCACGCAGTAACCAACTTATATAAATGACTAGAAAAATATGCAATTAGCTAGTTATGATACCTGTCGTACTAAAACAAAAATTATTTATCATTTCTTAGCAGTACTATCTCAATTTTCCACTTAATTGGAACATATCTTGCTTTAAAACGAGTATATTTAGCATATTAAAGGATAGTAGTGAAATTTATCATTGCATTTGTACTTATTTTTTTAAATTTATCATTTTTGCAAGCCGAAAAGATAAAAGATATATCAAACATAATAGGTGTAAGAGAAAATAATCTTATAGGTTATGGTTTGGTTGTTGGATTAAACGGAACAGGTGATGGTAGTTCATCTAAATTTACATTGCAGTCATTGTCAAATCTTTTGCAAACTGTGAATGTAAAAATCAAGCCAGCAGATATAAAATCAAAAAATATAGCAGCAGTTATAGTCACTGCAACTCTTCCTGCATTTGCAAGACAAGGAGATAAGCTTGATGTTGTTATTTCCTCTATCGGTGATGCAAAATCACTTCAAGGCGGAACACTTTTGATGACAGCTTTAAAAGGTGTCGATGGAAAAATATATGCTCTATCTCAAGGATCTATTACGATTGGCGGTATGAATGGAAAGGGTGGTGGACAGCTAAACCATTCCACAAATGGATCTATATTTGATGGTGCTTTGGTTGAACGAGATGTTGTGTACGATATATACCATCAAAAATTTGCAAATTTAAGTTTACAAAGATCAGATTTCAATACAGCAATTACGATGCAAAAAGCCTTAAATAAATTTTTCGATGAAAAGGTAGCAACTGCAATAGACCCAAGAACAGTAAGGTTAAAAAAACCTCAGGGTATCTCCATGGTGGAGTTCTTGGCAAAGGTTCAAAATATTAATATTGATTACAAAAAAGAGGAAAAAATAGTCATTGATGAGCGAACAGGAACAGTAGTAAGTGGCATAAATATACATGTAAGTCCCGTCATCATTACTCATGGTGACATAACTATCAAGATAGAACCAAGAAAGTCAATCATTAGCAATAAAAACGATATAAATATGAAAGATGGTGTTCAAATTGCGATAAACCAAAATCAGCTAAATATGGATACAAATGAGATAACAGTAGCAAATATAACAAGGGCATTGCATAAATTAGGAGCAAAACCAAAAGATATAATTGCTATCATAGAAAATATAAAAAGAGCAGGAGCAATAAATGCAAAACTGGAGATTATATAATGTTTAATAGTATTGATAATTCAATCGCATTTTCATATGCAGATGCAGTAAAAATACCTACCAAAATGGACATAAACAATGATGTAAAATTAAAAAAAGAAACAGATGCTTTTGAGGCATTTTTCATCAAGAAGATATTAGATGTTTCATTAAAGCATGATAATAAACTTTTTGCTAAAGATGCAGGAGACAAAATATATAATTCCATGTATAATGATGCTATAAGCAGGGCGATGGGTGGTAAATTTGGATTGAGCCAAATGCTGTTTGACTTCTTAAAACATAAGGGTTAAGTTTTATTATTTTATGACGATTTAGGGGTAGAAGAATTCAAGCATCTCTAGGGATTGCTTTATAAAGGTCATAAAATGATTTCAAAAGTTGGAGCTGGAGTAGCAGCTTATTTGCAACAAACGCAAAAAACAAAAGACGGCAAGGGCTTGGCTCCTGTCAAACAAAGTAAAGAATTAGGTAAAACCGATATCATAAAAGAACAGATTAAAAATGGCGAGTATAAACTTGATACTCAAAAAACTGTACGAGCTATTCTTGAGGAACTTATCTAATCCTTTAAATAAAAAGGGATTTTATGTTACTACACTATCTTACAAACTCAATAAACGATATTGATAATTTAATAGAACTAACCAATAAAGATATACAAGATATAAAAGAAGCAAATCATGAGCTCGTTTTTGAACGAACCAAAATCAAAAATGATTTGATAAAAGCTTTTGAACATAAAAAAACACTACTTGACAATGAATTGATTAAAATAGTAAAAAACAATGAAGATAAAGAGCTCGATAAAGTTTTGGATGATAAACAAAAAGATTTGCTAAATACTATGAAAACTAAACTCTCAGAGTTAAAAAATAAAAACAAAGAGTATGCGAAGTTTGTAGTTATCATAAGTGAATTTTACAATACTCTTCTTGATAAGATTTTCCCAAGAGAGATGGACGGATATCACAAAAGTGATCACAGACCAGCGAGTATATTAAAAGTGAGCGTATAATGAGTCTTTTTAGTACATTAAACACAGGTTATTCAGGACTCTCAGCTGCTGAAGTTGCCACTGCTACAACAGGTCACAATATCGCAAATGCAAATAATGATTTTTATACTAGGCAAAGAGTTATAACATCAGCTTCAACCCCTTTTCATACAACTCCAGGTGATATCGGTACTGGTGTGAGAGTAACACAAATTGCAAGAATTCATGACGAATACACATATCAAAGATTAAAAGATAGCTCAAACTCTCTTTCATATGACAATTATTCAGAGCAAAGATTGACTGAAGTTGCTAAGCACTTTCCAGATTTGAAAAATTTAGGAATTGCAAATGATTTAGCAAATTATTTTAACTCTTGGAATGATTTGTCATCAAATACAAATGATGGCTCGCAAAAAGTAGCATTAGTACAGAATGCTAGTACTTTGGCAACAAGTATAACTGAATCAAGAACAACACTCAGGAGTCTGCAAGATACTATAAATGATGAACTAAAATCAAATATAATAGAAGTTAATCAAATGGGCGAACAAATCGCCAATCTAAATAAAAGTATTGGAAATGTAGAGAGTGTAAATCCAAATAGAGCAAATGACTTAAGAGATCAAAGAGATAAACTAGAACTTACTCTTTCAAAAATGCTAGATGTTTCAGCATTTAAAGGGCAAATAACATCTGATAATAGCATTGACCCAAATATGACTGATCAAGGTCTTAATTATCATCTAAATATAGCTGGTAATTCTTTTGTAGATGGTTCAACTTTTCATCCAATAGTGATAGACAATAGCGAAAATGCAAGCAAATATTATTCACTATATTCTGAAATGCAAGATGGAACAAGATACGATATAACAGGAAAAATTCATGGTGGAAAGATAGGTGCTATGTTGGATCTTCGTGGTCGCACAATTGATAAGACTACAAATGGTGGCTATCCAAGCGATGGAACCATGCAGGGTTATGTCGATGATTTAGATACATTTGCAAATACTTTGATAGTTCAAACAAATAATATTTATGCAAAAAGTGCAACACTTAGTAAGCAATCTCCTATTCATGAGAATTTAAAATCAAATATGTCTTTAACTAGTTCAGACCTAAATGTAAAATCAGGTACATTTGATTTGGTTATGTATGACAATCAAGGCAAAGAAGTCGGAAGAAAACCAATAACAATTGACTCTGCAACTGCGATGGATGGAACAGCGGGAAGCAGTATAGTTGAAAAGATAAATTCCCAAACTGATGACAATCATGATAATAATTCTACAAATGACATAAGTGACTATTTTACCGCTGCTTATAGTACAAATGGCGTTTTTTCTATAACTCCTACTTCTGCTCATGCTTCTGAAAACTATAAAATTTCACTAGAAGACAATGGCACAAATTTTCCAGGAGCTATCGGTATAGGACAATTTTTTTCAGGCAATGATGCATCAAATATAAAAGTCAAGGCAGAAATTAAAAATGATCCTAGTAAAATGCAAGGTTATAAAGCTCCGATTGACGGAAATAATGATGTCGCTAATGATATGATTCAACTCCAATATGATAAAATTGATTTTTTCAAGAAAGATAACTCAAGTGTAAATGATAGTTTGAGTGGTTTTTATAGATTTATCACAGCAAATATAGCAACTGATGGTGAAAATGCAACTAGGCACAAGGATACTTCAACAGCACTATTCAATACTGTAAATTCTGAATTCCAATCCATAAGTGGTGTAAATACTGATGAAGAATTGACAAATCTTATGAAATTTCAAACAGCTTATGGAGCAAATGCCAAAGTAATTACAACAATTGACCAAATGTTAAATACTTTACTTGGAATAAAAGCTTAATAAGGCTTAATCTTTGAAAAAAATTCCATATTTAAGTATTATTGTTCTAGTGAGTATTTTCTTATTTTGTTTTGTTCTACCATACTTTTATGACTTATCACCATACAAAATAAATGCAAATTCTATACTTCTACCTCCTTCGTATAAACATATCTTTGGAACAGATAGACTAGGTCGTGACCTTTTTGCTAGACTCATGCAAGGTGGTCAAGTTTCTCTAATCATAGGCGTGCTAAGTGCATTTATAGCTAGTTTTGTTGGCTTGATTATTGGCATTAGTGCAGGTTATTTTAAGGGAATTACAGACAAAAGTATAGTCGTTATGATAGATTTATTTCTTACTTTTCCTACATTTTTTCTTCTTTTGGCGCTTATCAGTTATGTAAATGCTTCTATTTTGGTTTTGATTATTGTCATCTCAATTACTGGCTGGATGGGCATGGCTAGGATGATAAGAAGCGAAAGTTTTGCAATTTCTCAAATGTCTTTTATAAAAATTTTAAAAATTGCTCGCGTGCGTCCGCTTAAAATAATTCTTAAATACTACACACCACTAATAGCTCCGATATTTTTTATCAGTTTCACTTTTGGCGTTAGCGGTGCTATACTCGCTGAGAGTGGTCTTAGTTTCTTAGGTATCGGCATAACTCCTCCGCAGATAAGTTGGGGTACGATTATTAGCGAAGGAAAAGGGGTGATTAGTATAGCTTGGTGGCTTAGTTTTTTTCCAGGATTTTTTATATTTTTAGTAACATATTCACTTATAAATATCTCTGATTTTTTACAAACTAAAACAAATGAAAAAGAAATTTTGAGTGTTTGATTTTGAGGCTACAAAAAAATTACTCGATGATGAAGTAAAAAAAAGAGATACTAAAAATGAGTTGAGTTTGCAAAAAGCTGATCCACTTTTGGTGGCATCAAAATACAAAGATGAATATGTATCTCTAATTTGTGCTATGTATGCTTATGGAAATGCAAATATGATTGTAAAATTTTTATCATCTTTAGATTTTTCACTTTTGAATGCAAACAAACAGGAAATAGTAAAAAATTTAAACGATAAATATTATAGATTTCAATCCAAACGAGATACCCAAGAGCTTTTCATAACGCTAAACAAAATCAAAAAAACTACGACTTTGCAAAAGATATTTTTAGAAGGATACCATAAAAATTATGATGTAATGGATGGTATTTTTAGTTTAATAGAGACGATTTATGATGCAAATTCTTACAGGTCAAGAGGATATGAGTTTTTGATAGGAAAAGTACCCAAAAAAAACCCCACTTCACCATACAAAAGATGGCATATGTACCTAAGATGGATGGTACGAGATGACAATCTTGACTTAGGACTTTGGAGTGGTGTGAGAAGAGATGATTTGCTTATGCCGCTAGACACACATACTTTTAAAATTGGACAAAAATTAGGACTAATAGAGAGAAAAACTTATGATTTCAAAGCAGTAGTTGAGTTAACAAGTTCCTTAATAAGATTAGATAACAAAGACCCGATTAAATATGATTTTGCCTTATATAGGATAGGACAAGAGAAATTGCTTTAGTAAATTATATAAACCTAATAGGGATGTTGTATATAAATTTTAAATTCTCTTTGCTTTCCCAAAAACAGTTCTTCTCCAAAATAATATATGACGGATTTGGAGTGGTTTCATAGTCACTTTTTGGTAACCATTCATGATATACCCATTGGATTAGTTTCAAAATATCATCGTATTTACATACAACTTCAAATGATGCACAAATATCTGGTTTTGTTTCAAAGTAGGGCAGTGAGGATTTTATAACTCTGTCTTTTAAATCTTGAGATATGCTAGCTACATAAAAACATCTCTCTAAAGGCGTGATGATGGGGTTGTCATGATATATACCAATTTGCTCATACTCTTTGAGATGATTAGTATATACCCAAGCCATAAGCTTTTGCCAAGTTTGAATTATGGACTCTTTTTTATAACCTCTTTGCCTAATATAGTAGAGTCTTTTTGCCTGTGTTTTTATGATTTTTGGATTTAAAATTGAAAAGTCTATGCTTGAAAAAGAGTCGGTTTGAGAATTATTTAGAATCTCATTTGAATATTTTTTATATCCTCCAAGTCTCCAAATTGTGGGTGTTTGAGCAAAGCGTTTTTTGAATGCTCTTATGAAAGATGATTGGGAATTATATCCGCACATGTTTGCAATTTGCGTTATGGTGGAGAGTTTATTTGTTATGAGTAAATTTGAAGCCTTTTGCAACCTTATGGATTTGATGATTTCATAGATATTCATGCCCATTTGTTCTTTGAAAATCCTATGAAAGTGAAATTTGCTAATCCCAAACTCTATGGATAGTTCATCTATATTTATATTTGTATCAATGTATTCATATATATAAAACATCAAATTATTGGCTAATTGGTTGTGTTTGTTCATAGTTTCTTTTTTCATCAGGCAATTATAGCAAAAATAGACAACAAAAAGAGCAATAAAAGAAAAGAATAAATTTTGACAGAGTTGTATCATTTCACAAATAACAAAAAGGGTAGATACATGTCAAATGCACACTTAGCAGAGCCATTTAAGATAAAGATGGTAGAGCCACTTAAGATAATCTCAAAAGAAGAGCGAATAGAAGCTATAAAAAGAGCAGGGTATAATCCATTTTTGCTTAAATCTGATGAAGTTTATATTGACCTTTTGACTGATTCAGGAACAGGAGCCATGAGTGATAACCAGTGGGCTGGTCTGATGCTTGGCGATGAATCATACGCTGGGAGCAGAAACTTTTATAATCTTAAAAAAAGTGTTGAAGATATATTTGGTTATAAATATGTTATTCCTACCCACCAAGGTAGAGGTGCTGAGCAAGTTCTTTTTCCACAGTTGATAAAAAAAGGTGATTTTATTTTGGGCAATATGCACTTTGATACAACAAAAGCACACATAGAACTCTCAGGTGGCATAGCTAAAAACTTTGTGATAAAAGAGGCATTTGATACGCAAATTCCACATCCTTTTAAAGGAAATTTTGATGTACTAAAAATGGAGAATTTCATCAAAGAAAAAGGAAAAGAAAATATAGCTTTTATTTTGATAACTATCACATGTAACTCAGCAGGTGGTCAGCCAGTGTCGATGGCAAATATAAAAGAGGTATCAAAGTGTGCAAAAAAACATGGTATAAAAATCTTTTTTGATGCAGCTCGTTATGCGGAAAATGCCTACTTCATAAAACAAAGAGAAGAGAGTCATAAAGATGCTTCAATACCACAAATTATCAAAGAGATGTTCTCTTATTGTGAAGGTACAACAGTAAGTGCGAAAAAAGATGGCTTGGTAAATATGGGTGGATTGTTATGTTTTAAAGATGATGAAAAATTATTTAAAAAATGTCAAGCGATGTGTGTTGTGATGGAGGGTTTCCCAACTTATGGCGGATTGGCAGGTAGAGATATGGAAGCACTTGCTCGTGGTTTAAGAGAGGGTGTTGAAGAGGAGTATTTGAAATACCGAATCAATCAAGTGGCTTATCTAGGAGAAAATCTTAGTGAAGCTGGAGTTCCAGTTCAGTTGCCAATAGGCGGTCATGCTGTATTTGTAGATGCTGCAAAATTGTTACCTCATATCCCTAAAGAGCAGTTTCCAGCTCATGCTCTTGCTAATGAATTATATATACAAAGTGGCATAAGAGCAGTAGAGATAGGCTCTTTACTTTTAGGCAGAGATCCACAGACAAATAAACAACAAAAATCCCCTATGGAACTGCTAAGACTAACGATACCTAGAAGAGTTTATACATATAATCATATGGATTTTATAGCAGATGCACTTATAAAAATCTCAAAAAATGCTAAAAATATAAAAGGCGTAGAGTTTATATATGAGCCAAAAATCTTAAGACATTTTACAGCGAGATTTAAGTTGGTTGATTAGTCAAGAATCTCACCGTTATAGTGTGTAAAGTTAGTTAGTTATTGGTCTGAAATATTTTTTAAGCAAAAAATACAATATAAATCCCCATAAAACTATGCTACTAAAAATAGTGATAAAATTTGAATTATCTTCAGTATTGATTATAGAGGCAGGGTTGATATTTGAAATATCAAATATATAATCCAGCCCAAAACCAAAAACCAAACTGCCTATTACTATACTTCCTAAATAAATATAAACAGAACGAGAACCCAGCATTTTTTTAACAACACCTATGGTTACTATATTTGTAGCTGGTCCTGCACTTAGAAATACAAAAGCAGCTCCTGCACTTACACCAGAGAGCATCAAGGATGCAGCGATTGGAAGTGAAGCTGTAGCACAAACATACAATGGAACTGCGATCCCTACTGCTATGATATAAGAAATCCAAGTATATTCACTCAAGATATTGCTTAAATCTGTTGGTATCGCTACGCTTATGGCAGCACCTAGCATTAAACCCCAAAAAAGAGGTTTTGCTATATCTCCTAAAAGTGTGATAAATGTGTATCTTAGAGATCTCTTTAGCGAAAAATTACTAAGTTTAATTTTGGTTTCAGGTTCTTTTTTTAATGAAAAAGATGTGAAAGAATTTGCTTTTGGTTTGAGTAAATTAGCTCCGCTAGTTAATGAAAATTTTGGTAGCTTTTCTTTTTCTTTTTCTTTATCAAATATATTTATCAAGATACCAGCCACCATAGCAATAAACATAGAAGATACTATCCTGTAGAGAGTAAATATCCATCCGAACATCCCATAAGTTGCCAAGATAGAGTCAACCCCTGTTATAGGAGTTGAAATTAAAAATGAAAGAGTTGCACCCTTGCTAGCCCCACTTCTTTTGATATCTGCAGCAAGAGGTATAACGCCACAAGAACAAACAGGAAGAGGAATACCAAAGAGAGTTGATTTCACAACTGATGTTACATTTCCTTTTCCAAGATGTTTTGTTACCAAGCTTTGTGGTACAATTTCATGTAGTATTCCTGCAAAAATAAGTCCAAAAAGTATATAAGGTGCCATCGCATTGCTTAATTCAACAAGAGAGTGGAAAAATTCATATATAATTTCCAATTTTCTGTCCTTTATGATAAAATATATAACGATATTGTTATATAACCGAATTGTTATATAACTTTGCTTTAAAGGAGCTTAAATTATGCAAAGATTAATGACAATAGCTAAAATATTTAGCGATAAAAACAGGCTTGATATATTTGCTCTTCTTTTAAGGGATAAAGAACTTTGCGTATGTGAGATATGTGATACCCTGAACCTCTCTCAGCCACTAGTGTCAAGGCATTTAAAACAAATGAGAGAAGCTAATATATTAACAACTACTCAAAAAAAACAATGGGTTTATTACTCAATATTTACGCGTTTAGACCCAATTTTACAGTGTTGGGAAAAGGAGATAAGTGCCAATTTTTCATCTCTTCCTAATCTAATAGTTTGCAAGAAAAAATAACTTTAAAAAGTCAGAAAATTATTGGGATAGATTTTTTATCGTGCTGGTGATTTGATATCTAAGTTGACATATCGATGTAGAGTATGATAATATGAAAAAAAAGGAGATTTTTTGTATAGAAGAAAATTTTTGATATTTTTATTTATTTATTTACTTTTTTCAGTTAATTTGCCTGCTAAAGGGAATTTAAATATATCAAATAGTGCTAGTAATATGCAGACTACTTC
>JAADIZ010000188.1 GCA_013151055.1 Campylobacterota bacterium | reverse complement strand
TTTTTTATTCTTATAAATGTTTCAAAATTTGTGACTATTTTACTCTCATCTATTACACCTTTAAATTCAACATTATCAAATCTTAGTATGTTTTTTATGTCTTTATAAGAAAGACCTTTAAGCTTTTCAAAACTATTATTTACAATAGTTTGGATTTGCTCTAATGAAAATTCTTGATATTTTTTGGAGTTTTTTTGCCTATATCTAATATTATATAATGTTTCAAGTGTTATAAATAGAAGTGAAGATATATGATGTTTAGAAGCTGATTTATTTAGTGGATTATAAAAACAAGGAGCTACTAATGTGTCATACCGTGAAGGTTCTTTGTCGTATATAAAACATTCTATATATTCATCTTGAAAATCTTTTGAAGCAAAAGTATTGTTAAATTCTCTTTGTTTTTCAAAGATAATTTCTATCTCATTTTTTAAATCATCTCTTGGGATTGAAAAAAGATAATAATCTTTTATCTTTTTTTTAGTTTTTGATGCTTTTTCTTTGTTTCTAAATTTATTTTTATGCTCTTTATATAGATATTCACCTATGGTCTTATAGTTTTCTTGATGTTCTTGAAACTCTTTTTTATACTTTAAAAATCCCTCTTTAAGATTTTTTTGGTCTTTAGATAAGCTATTTTTTGAACCCTCAGGAATGTCTCTTATCTCATCATAAGTAACTCCACGATGTTTATTCATACTATAAAGCAATCTTGCTAACTCTATGTTTGATAGTTTAGTTGAGAGAGCTTTTACTCTTAAATCTAAAACATTATTTGCATTTGCTTTTTTGTAAAAAAGATACTCTGCTGTTTTTATATAAAAAAGATGTTTTTTCTTAGATTTTGGACAATTATAAACTTTTGGGCTTTTGCTATATTCTCTGATATTTCTTGCATCTAAAAGGTTATATTTCAACATAGCTTTTATAATATTTTTGGTCCTAAAAAAGCTATTTTGTTGATGGTTTCTATCTCTTTTGAACTGACCTCTTTCTTGTGCAAGAGAAGTTTGTTCTTTTGGTTTTTCAGGAGCATCAAAGATTCTAACACCTGCATTTAAAATTTTATAATCATTATTTTTATCTACAAGTGCAAAACCAACAGATGCTTTTCCTATATCTAAAGCTAGAATTGTTTTTGAATTTAACATTATATTTGTCCATTACTATTTTATATTAGGTCATTATATCTTGTTTGAATGCAAAATAGTATAATCCCTAGAAATAAAAAAGGACAAATTTATGAGTACCTAGGGTTATTAGAGCTGCCTTTAAAACTATGTTACCCATTTAACTACTTCAAATAACTAGATAAAATCTTTCAAAACTGCTATTGAGCATGTCTCCAAGGATGTAATAAGCAAAGTTTTAGATAGCGTTTAAGTTTCGTAAATAAGGACAATTAAGAATTGAATTACTATTTTGCTTTAAAAGTTCGATTTTATAGTGTTAAATTGGATTAAGAAAGAATGGATGGGGATATAGGATTCGAACCTATGAATGTCACGACCAAAACGTGATGCCTTACCACTTGGCGAATCCCCAATATGATATTTTAAGAAATTGGTTGCGGGAGGGGGATTTGAACCCTCGACCTTCGGGTTATGAGCCCGACGAGCTACCAAACTGCTCTATCCCGCGTTATTAATGAGGTGAAATTATAGTCATTTTTATCTTAATTGTCAAGCGATTATGGTACAATTTCATAAAATTTTAAATATTTGGAGAAATTTATGTCAAAAGATAGGGTAAAAAGGGCAATTGAGGATATCAAACAAGGTAAAATGGTTTTGATGGTAGATGATGAAGATAGAGAAAATGAAGGTGATTTAGTATATGCTGCTACATTTTCGACACCTCAAAAAGTTAATTTTATGGCTTCACATGCAAAAGGCTTGATATGCGTGGCACTCTCAAAGAAGATTTCTGATGAGTTAGATTTGGTTCCTATGGTCGTAAATAATAATTCACAACATGAAACTGCTTTTACTGTTACAGTCGATGCGGCAACTTGCACAACGGGAATTTCGGCGTATGAACGAGATATGACTATCAAGATACTAGCAGATAGTATGAGCAAACCTAGCGACTTAGTTCGCCCTGGACATATATTTCCTTTAATAGCCAAAAAAGGTGGTACGCTTGTTAGAACTGGACATACTGAGGGTTCGGTTGATCTTTGTAAGCTAGCAGGGTTAAATAGTGTAGCAGTTATCTGCGAAGTCATGAAAGAAGATGGTACTATGGCTAGACGAGATGATTTAGATCTATTTTGTAAAGAAAATGAAATAAATATGATTTATATATCAGATATCGTAGAATATCGCTTGCAGCATGAATCATTGGTGCGAGAGATTTCATCATTAAACACATCATTTCTAGGGGCAGATGCAAGAAGAGTTGATATGGTGGATCATGAGGGAAATCATCATACGATATATGAATTTGGAAAACTACAAAAGACATCAATCGTAAAATTTCATAATATTCTTTGGGATGATGAGCTTTTTGCAAGCAGAGAAAAATTTGAAGGCATGATTAAAGCGATAGACTATCTCAAGAAAAATGGTGGGGTTTTGGTTTTTATAGGAAATGAAAACTCTTTTAGTAAAGAAATAAGAGAGTTTGGAGTAGGAGCTCAAATATTAAATAAACTAGGTATCGAAAATATAAAATTAATATCCTCAATAAAAGGCAGCGAATTTGTAGGATTGAGTGGATTTGGGTTAAAGATAGTAGAAAACATAGAGTTGTAAGCATAGCAAAATGAACAATGGCAAGCCAATACCCGATAATGAGATTCTTTTTGAGCAAGCACAAAAACTAGCACATTTTGGTGTTTGGGAGTTATATTCGACCTCAAGTTATGCGTATTGGTCTGATGCAGTTCGTGATATAGTTGGTATTGGAGTGAGCGAAAAAGTTGGACTAGGGCTTCTCAAATCTATAGTTCATACTGAAGACTGGGGAAAAGTTATCAATTCCTTAGTGTCAGCTATTCAAAATGGCACACCTCATCATCTAAAATATAGAATTTACAAGAAAGATACTGGTGAGCTTAGATGGCTTGAGTGTACCGCAAATCAACATGTTGATAAAAAAACAGGTGAAAAAAAGCTTATCGGAGTTGCCCAAGATATTAGTGAGCATGTCTTTAGTTTGGAAGCTTTGAAAAAAAGCAACAAAGAAGTTGAACACTATAAAGAGCTTGCCAATAGTGTTCAAAACCTTGTGGCTTATATAGATAAAGAGCATAGATATATAGTTGTCAATAAAGCATATGCTCGCTTTTATAATCTAAAATGCGAACAAATTGTCAAGCAAAAAGTTGAAGATATTATAAAAGAAAAATATCAAATTGTAAAACCTTTGATACAAAGAGCTCTAAATGGTGAATTTTTTACTAGTGTTAATGGCTTTAAAGCTCAGAATGATAATAGAATATATGGTGAGGCAAAATATGCTCCATATATTGATGAAAACAATCAAATACAAGGCACTGTAGTAGTAATCACAGATATAACAGAATCTAGAAAAAAAGAGCAAAAGATAAGACTATTTGCAACTATCATTGAAAATACAATAGAAGGTGTTGTTGTGACCGATAGTGAAAATCAAATAATAGCTGTAAATAAGGCATTTTGTGACATAACAAGGTTTAGTGAAAAAGATGTGATTGGCAAAAATCCTTCTATATTAAAATCAGATAGACATGATGGCGAGTTTTATAAATCTATGTGGAAAAGTATAGTTGAAAAAGATTCGTGGAGTGGAGAGATTTATAATCGTCACAACAATAATGGAGTTTATCCAGAATGGTTATCCATAAATGTTATAAGAGATGATAATGGAAATATTATAAATTATATCGGTACATTTTCTGACCTTAGTGATCTTAAAGAGGCTCAAAATAGCTTGGTATTTTTATCTCATCACGATGCATTAACTGGTCTGGCAAATAGAGATTTGCTTCAGTTTAGATTAGAACACTCAATCGCAGTTGCAAAACGAAATAAACAACGCGTCGCTGTGTTATTTTTGGACCTAGATAACTTTAAAAGAGTAAACGACAGTTATGGGCATGATATAGGCGATGAAGTGCTTATGGAGTCAACAAAGCGTTTTTCAAAGATACTTCGCTCTGTTGATACTCTTGCTCGTTTTGGTGGCGATGAGTTTGTGATTGTTTTAGAAAATATCAAAAATGAACGAAATGTAATAGCCATAGCAAACAAACTTTTAAAATGCTTTAAGGAACCTTTTGAGATAGAAAAAACTCAACAGTTTCTAACAGTCAGTATAGGTATATCAATATATCCAGATAGTGCTAAAGATTTTAGAAGTTTACTTAAAGCTGCAGATGCTGCTATGTATAAATCAAAAGACTTAGGAAAAAATAATTTTTCTTTTTATGATTCTATGCTCGGTGAAGAATTACTAAGACAAATGACAATCGAAAATGATTTAAGAATCGCTATTTCAAAAAATCAGTTTGAACTTTATTATCAACCTCAAATATCTTGTCTTGACGGTAAAATTATAGGGTTTGAAGCACTAGTAAGGTGGAATCATCCAAAATTAGGTTGTGTTTATCCAGAGAGATTTATCACAATTGCTGAGCAAAGCAGATTGATAATTCCTCTTGGTCGTTGGATTTTAAATGAAGCTTGTTTGCAAGTTGCTGCTTGGCAAAAAGAAGGTATTTTTGATGGTAGAATTGCTGTAAATATATCTGGAATACAGATGGAACATGGTGATTTACTCAAAGAGATAAACGAAGCGTTATCGATTTCGGGTATAAATCCAAATATGCTTGAACTTGAGATAACTGAATCTGTTTTGATGAAAAAACCTAAACGATGGATAAAAGTATTCAAGCAAATTAGAAGTCTAGGAGTCCATCTCTCCATAGACGATTTTGGTACAGGATATTCGTCTTTATCTTATCTTCGCCAGTTTCCACTTGATAAACTAAAAATTGATAAATCTTTTATAGTCGATATACCAAACAATAACGATGCTTGTGCTATAGTAAATTCTATTATTGTTTTAGCTAAAAGCTTAGAGTTATCAGTGTTGGCTGAAGGTGTTGAAAAGCAATCTCAAGCTGATTATATTGCATCTAAAGGTTGTGATTTTATACAAGGATTCTTGTATGATAAACCATTGGATTATGAAGAAGCAACAAAAAAATTAACTAAAAAAGAGAAATAAATATGCAAATTCGTGTATATTATGATGATACTGATGCGGGCGGTATCGTGTATCATGCAAATTATCTTAAGTATTGCGAGCGAGCTAGAAGTGAGTTGTTTTTTGAAGCAGGAAAAACTCCAACGGCTGGTGGTGCTCACTTTGTTGTAAAAAATATAGAAGCAAATTTTTTAAAATCAGCAAAACTAGGTGATATGATAAAGGTAAAACACAAAATAGTAAGTTTAAAATTTACTTCCATGAAGCTTTGTCAATCTGTATGGCTAGAGGATGTTAAGATTTTTGAAATGACTTCTGTTTTAGTTTTTGCAAAAGATGGAAAACCTATAAAAATAGACGAAGAGATGAGAGAATTTCTTACTTCTCTTCATTTAGACTTTTAGATACAGGTACTATTGTATATCTTTGTGGGCTTACTATTTCTGTTTTGTAAACAACCTGTCCATCTTTTATTTCTTCTTTAAAACTTCTTTGAGTTCCTGGTGAAAAGTATCTATTGTAAAACAAATCAATGCCAAGAGTAGTTGC
This sequence comes from Campylobacterota bacterium, assembly GCA_013151055.1. Taxonomy (GTDB): domain Bacteria; phylum Campylobacterota; class Campylobacteria; order Campylobacterales; family Sulfurospirillaceae; genus JAADIZ01. The sequence continues at coordinate 588 of JAADIZ010000188.1, read as the reverse complement.
ATAATTTACCCAGTCATACTTTATTCCACTTTCTAAAAGTTCACTTGAATTTGAGATTTGAGCATTCACTTTTCCAATAGAGTTTGCTATTAAAAAAGATTTTCTATCTGCATATTGAGTAAGTGTTAATATCATCGGATTATAGTTTATTTGAGTTGAGAGGATATTGTAAGGTTTTCTGTTATATACTCGAAATTGTGAAGCTAAAAGACTTGTTTTCACAAGAGGAAGATTCATAAAAACTGAAGAATTATCTATCTTTCTATTCCATTTTAACATCTTTTTGAAGTTTAAGTTTGATTTATCCAAGTTTTTTTCATAAACTACAAGTTTCATAGAATCTTTTACATCTTGATTTAGTTCGTTTGCTATATTGCTACCATCGGAAAATATAACGAGTTTGTTTTTTGCATAAGTTAGTAACTTGTCTATTTGTTCTTTATAATTAATTCCTCCAAATATGACATTTGGAGTTTGAATAGATATCTTTGATTTATTTACGGTTGGTATGTATATAGTGAAACCAGCAGAATTTTCCGTGATAATTTTTGCACCAATTTCGGTTAAGGGTGCTATGATAAATCTATA
>JAADIZ010000124.1 GCA_013151055.1 Campylobacterota bacterium | reverse complement strand
TTTTTTCATATTTTGCCCCAAAGGCATATACATTTTGATTTTTCCAACCAAAATCCCTATATCCTTTTGCACTACCCCATTTTATCTTTTTGTAATCAAATGAAAAATTAAAATTATTTACATTGTAGGATATTCCAACCCCGTACTCTGCTGGTTGGTCTAAATCGTCAGAAAAATCAGAAGCAAAAGGGCTACCAAAAGATGGCAGAGTAAAAGGGTGTGATGCTACACTTAGCGTATCTTTGTATGTCATACCTATCTTGGACTTATAGACTAAACCTAGAGTTAAATCTCTGTTTATATCATAAGTAAATCCAAATTCAAACCCTAGCCCAAAATGGTCACTTGAGCCTTTCCCGACTGCTCCACCACCAAAATTTGTCAAATCATAAGCGATATCAAGTGAGCCATATTGGATAATTGGAGCAATTGCTAAACCAAAATTATTAGCATGATAAGAGAGTGCTGGGGCGAACTTCATAAGCATCAAATTTGTCCTTGTATCTACAAGAGTTGTATCGCTGCTTCCTCTATAATCAACTCCCATGCCAGCTGCTCCAAACATACCTATACCAAATGTCCAACTCTCATTTATCTGCATTGATGAAAAAACTTCTGGCATAATGCTCATATCTGCCTTACTTTTTACTCCATTTGCTCTGACATCAGGCATAAAAAGTGTTGCTCCAAAGTCTATCTGTGTATCTTTTGTTTTTGCTATCACGGCTGGATTTGCCAAAATATTTTCCGCACCAAAATATGTTGCGATTCCAACTCCTCCCATTGCTCTTGATTGTGCACCTAAACCTATCAGGTTATCTCCATTTGTTGCAAATACTATTGATGCACTAAGTGCTAGTAAAACTATTTTTTTCATATTATTGTCTCCTTTTTTTTGGGCAAAGCCCAATAAAAATTCCTCTCACTAAAGCACGAAGTAGAGACTTCTGTATATTTCATTTTATTGTCCTCTTTTGTTTGGGCAAAGCCCAAGCAAAATTCCTCGCGACTAAAGCACGAAACGAAGTTTCTGTATCACTCATCTTATTCTCCTTTTTGTTAGAAGCTTTGCTCATGACAAATTTATCGCAACTATTGCTTTGGCTTTGCCGAAAAATTTGCCATTAGCTATCTTTTCTAAAAAATTTTACAATTATACATAAAAAAATGGAAAATATGAAATATTTTTTTCGTCAATTTCGTCAACTAATGTTTAATATTAAGATAAATATTGATTATATTGATTAAAAATAAAACTAAAAAACTTGTTGTAAGTGTTTAGTGCCAAAGGTTTGCTAGCAGTTATTGCATATAAGTATATATGATGAAAATCATACATAAAAATTGTACTTTACAAATTGAATTAATCTGTAAAGTACAAAAAAATATACCATCTTTTTTAAATATTTTAAAAAACTATATGATATGCCAATAGGTTTTTATCCTCTACTTCTACTTCTAGGTCTTCTACTGCTTGAAGAATTTCTATTTCTATCATTTCCTCTACTTCTTCCTCTTCCTCTTCCACCACGATTTCTATCTCTACCATTTCTATCATCTAATCTTTTTACTAAATTTGAGAGTGTTTTTTGGTCAAATCCAATTTTATTTGGACCTTGTAAAGAGTTTTTATCTATCAGCATTGAAATTAATTTTAATGAGGTTTTGCTTAGATTTATATCGTCACCTAAGATTTCTAAAATCTTTTGTGCATTTTCGTGTAAAGGAGCATTTTGTATCTCATTTGCCATCTTTTTAAGTTGTGACTCTTTTACATCACTTAGTGTTGGAACTATCTTAAATTTTATATTAGTTCCTACTTTTTTTGCTATTCTTTGCATACTATGATACTCCATTGGAGTCACAAGAGTTATAGCTGTTCCTTTTCTACCCGCTCTTCCAGTTCTTCCAATTCTGTGCACATAACTTTCAGGATCAAAAGGCATATGAAAATTAAATACATGTGATATATCAGTCACATTTAAACCTCTTGCAGCTACATCAGTTGCCACCAAAATTTCGATTTGTGAATTTCTAAAAGCTTTTATAACACTCTCTCTTTGGTTCTGCTCCATATCTCCATGAAGCCCATTAGCAGAGTATCCGATAGCCATAAGCTGAGTTGAAACTCTATCAACCTCTTTTTTTGTTCTACAAAAAACTATAGATTTTACAGGCTCCAATGAGTCCAAAAGTCTGATGAGAGCATTATCTCTTTCTCTTTCCTCTATCACATAATAAAATTGTTCAATATCTTCGTTTGTAGTATGATCTTTTGGAGTAATACTTACAAATTTTGGATCATTTAATCTTCTTTTTGCCAATCTTTTAATAGGCTCAGGCATAGTAGCAGAAAAAAGCAAAGTTTGCCTCTGCTCGGGTAGAAATTTTAAAATGCTCTCTATATCTTCTAAAAATCCCATATCTAACATTTCGTCAGCTTCATCTAAAATAACAGTTTTTGGAGCAAAATTCTTCAATCTTCCATTTTTTAAAAGGTCAAGCATTCTACCTGGTGTAGCAACTACTACTGAAGCTCCTTTGTCTATGAGTCCTATTTGTCTATTATAAGAAGAACCGCCATATATAGTTACTGTTTTGATGTTTTTAAATCTTCCAAGAGTATAGAGTTCATCACTCACTTGTGTTGCTAACTCTCTTGTTGGTGTAATTACAAGTATTTGTACATTTTTTTCACTTGAATCAAGCATGCTCATAGTTGAAAGCCCAAAAGCTGCAGTTTTTCCTGTACCAGTTTGTGCTTGGGCTACTATATCGTGACCTTCAAGTATAAGTGGTATCGCCTCATCTTGAACAGGGCTTGGCTCTCTAAAGCCAGCTTCTACTACTGCTTTTAAGATATCACTATCTAAATTAAACTTGTCAAAAGTTGTTGTCATTTTTTCTCTTTGTATTAATTTTTTCAAAACAAAAAAGAAAACTGATTGCTATATCTATACATCTAATAGTAACTATTTTAATTACAGTATTATGGATATACTTGTCAAAGCTACATAAAAATTATTAAGTTTAAACTGTTTTTGGTAAACCTGTAAACTAGTATGTAAAAACCTACATACTCGCTCGGTATCCCAAATCTCGGCAGGTTTTGAAGAAGTTCTCTTAAGAAGTTCTGAATTGGCAGACATTATACTTGAATATACTTAATCTAAACTTTATATATAGTCTTGTACAACATTATCTAATTTTTACACATTCAACTTTTAACGCTTTGATAAGATTGTCTATATCTTCAATTGTTTGTGAATAATGGATAGAAATGCGTAGCCATCCAGGGTTAGATTTAGAAAATTCTTCGCTTTTTATCCCTAACAAATCATGTCCATAAGGACCAGCACAAGAACATCCCGCTCTTGTTTGAATACCACTATGTTTTGAAAGTCTTTTGCAAATATCATGTGGATTTATATTTGAGATATTAAAAGATATTATTCCTATATTTTTTGATTTTTGATTACCATATATGGTTATATTTTCTATCTTATTTAAACCTTTTAAAAAATGTTTTAATAATTTTTCTTTCTGATTTTTGATAAATTCGAAACCTATTTCATTTCTTAATTTGTATGCTAATGATGCACGAATTAATTGTAAAATTCCTGGTGTTCCCGCTGTTTCTCTTGTAGTTATATTGGTTTCATATTCTTGAATTTCCTCATTTACATATACAACCGTTCCCCCTCCTGAAAAAGTTGGCGATATATCTACATTTACTAAATCGCTTTTAATAATCAATAACCCACAACTAGAAGGTCCTCCTAAAAGTTTGTGTGGTGAGAGAAACAAAGCATCATAGTAATCACATTGAATATTCATATAAGGAGAGCAAGCTGCAGCATCAAAACATACGAGTGCTCCATATTTTCGCAAAATATTGGAAACATCCTTATAGCAAGTTATCATTCCAGTAACATTCGATGCTGCAGAAAAACTTCCAATAATTTCTCTATTGCTATTTTGTTTTAAAATCTTCTCTAACTCAACCAAGTCAATCAATCCATCGTCTGTCAAATGTACTCTTCTAACATCACAAAATGCTTCTCTATAACTTATTTCATTAGAATGGTGTTCATAGGGTCCAACTATAACCAAAGGCATATCTTCTTTTTTAATATCTATTTGATATCTATTTTTAGTTGCAGGCGGAATATATAAACCCATAATCTCTTGGAATTTTTTAATTGCTGCGGTTGAACCACATCCTACAGGAATAATTGAAAAATTATCATCAAGTTCAAGATATTTATATAAATTATCCATTGCCTCATCATAATACTGATTGGTAATACTAGACATGGAAGACTCTTTTGAATGTGTATTTGCATAAGTTTCAAGTACAACTCTAATACGACTTTCTATCGGTATAAAGGCTAACCCTGAAGCTGTATAATCAAAATATTCTCTTCTTTTTTTACCAATAATATTTTGTCTAACGAACTTCAGAACATCTGTATGTTTAGTAAAAAAATCTTTATAAATGTTTTTTTTCATTTAATTATAACCCTCTAAAATCTCTTTTCTATAATATCTCCAATATACTCATTAATTTCTGATACTTGGAGTTTTTTATTGGTACTCTTGGCAAATTTACTATCATTTTCACCACTAAGCTTACCTCCCAAAAACAGTTCATATCCTCCTACACGCCCCTTGGGTGTTTTCATTGTTGTTCCTATTAATCCAATATCTACTATATACGGGTGGGAACATCCATTTGGACATCCTGAAACTGCTAAAGAGATATTTTTATCAAATTTCGGAAATCTTTTTTCAAGATAAGATACCAAAGAATTAGTAAATTCTTTCGTCTGTGTTACGGCAAATTTACAAAAAGGCAACCCAGTACAACTTTGAGTTCTAAATTCAAACGCAGACAACTTTGTTTTAAATCCTATATCATTTAACTCTTGTTCAAATTTATATATATTATCATCTATGCCATATACTACAAAATTTTGTGAAGTTGTTAATGAAATACCATCAGCATCATATTTATCAACCAATCTATAAAGCTCTTGAAACTCATGTCCATTTAATCTACCTCTATTAGTTGCACATCCTATATAACTATTTTTACGCTGGCTAGACTTATGCACACCATAATGTCCTCTTAAACTGCTAGGTGTGATATTTGGCTCATTGTAGCCTTTTATTAGTTCAAAATCAACTCTTTTTTCTATTTCATCAACAAATTTTTTCATACCCCACTCTTCTAATAGATGTCTAATTCTTGCTTTACCTCTATTTTTTCTATTTCCAAACTCTTTAAAAATTTCACAAATTGCAACTGTCACATCTTTAACTTGTTCAAATCTTATATATCTATTTGCCCTAGATGCAAATCTTTTAGATTTCGCAAGTCCTCCACCAATACTCAAATCAAACAATACTTCACCATTTGCATTAAATGCGGTAAAAGCAACATCTTGTATCTCATGATTTATACAATGACACTTACAGCCACCCAAACCTATCTTAAATTTTCGTGGTAAATTTGAATAATCCTCTGCATGTCTATCAAAAAAATTATCTAGCTCTTTAACTAAAGGTGTTGTATCTATAATTTCATCTTTATCTATTCCACTTACAGGACAAGATACAATTTTTCTAGGACCATCTCCGGAAGCCAATCTCGAAGTTATATCAGTACCTTCAAAAGATTTGAAAATTTTTGGTAAATCTTTTATCTGAATATAATGAAATTGTATATTTTGTCTCGTTGTAAAATCTATAAAACCTTTGGCATATTTTAACCCTATATCGCTCAATATTTTCAAAGCAATTTTATCTATTTTTCCATCTTTAAGTTTCACTCTCTTCATAAAATATTTTTTTTCTTCTGTGCTATCCCTATTTGCATGAGGATACATTCCATACCACTTTAGCAAATCTATCTTATCTTGTTCAATATTGCATTTGCCACTTGCTTCATCATATATATCTTTTATTATTTCTAGCGGTGGTCTTTTTGCTTTTAAAATTTCTATTTTTGAAGGCATTTTTTCTCCTTAAATTTGAAAATCTTCTGTTTTTATAATCTCTTTTGCTTCCCAGTGAGGAAAGTATTTTCTGACAAGTGCGTTAAAATCTATCTCAAAATCGCTATATTTTAAAGCCTCTTTTTTTCCTCTGCTTTGTTGCATAATCATACCTGCACCAACTGTTTTATTTGAATACTTTTCTATTATTATAAATCTTCCTGTCTCTTTGTTAGTGTGGTAATTATCATATAAAGTTTTTTTTGAAAGGACTAGTTTTGCATATCCTATATCATTTAAACCCAAAATATCCACGCTAATATGCTCAAAAGTATTTATATCTTTTTTGTAATA
>JAADIZ010000072.1 GCA_013151055.1 Campylobacterota bacterium | reverse complement strand
AATTAAATGCACTTGAAGTTGCACTAAAACATATAGGCGGAAAGCCTATCATCAACTCTGTAAATCTTGAAGATGGTATAGAAAAATTTGACAGAGTTTGCTCGCTTGCTAAAAGATTTGGCTGTGCACTTGTTTGTTTGACGATAGATGAAAAAGGCATGGCTAAGACAAAACAACAAAAAATTGATATTGCACAAAGAATTTATGATTTAGCTACTAAAAAACACGGGATAAATTCTGGGATAAATTCTCAAGATTTAGTTTTTGATTTACTTACTTTTACCGTCGGGAGTGGCGATGAAGAGTACTTCACAGCAGCTATTGATGTGATAGAAGCGATAAAAGAGTTTCATCAAATGCACCCTGAAGTTGGTTTTGTACTCGGAGTTTCAAACATTTCTTTTGGACTGGCTAAAAATGCTAGAGAGTATCTAAATTCTGTTTTTTTATATCACTGTGTAGAAGCAGGGCTAAGTATGGCGATAGTAAATGTTAAAAACACAATTCCAATGCACAAGATAAATGATGAGCAGAAAAAAGTCTGTGAAGATTTGCTTTTTAATAACAGAAGTGAAGGTGACCCACTTTTTAAATTTATAGAGTATTTCGAAGATGTAAAAGAGGTAAATCAAGAAGAGGAGGATGAGGCATTTAATGCATTGGATACAAGAGGAAAATTAAAAAAACTTTTGATAGATGGTGATAAAGATAGAATTATGCCACTTTTAGTTCAAGCCAAAGATGAGATAGCTCCAGAAGTAATTGTAAATAAAATTTTAATTGATGCCATGAAAGTAGTAGGTGAGCTTTTTGGAAGTGGACAAATGCAACTCCCATTTGTGCTTCAAAGTGCAGAAGTGATGAAAGCTAGTGTGGATTATCTAAATCCATATCTTCCTAAAATCGACAAAGAGAGTGAAACTACTTTGATTTTAGGAACCGTCAAAGGAGATGTTCATGATGTTGGTAAAAATCTAGTCGATATCATACTCTCAAACAATGGCTTTAAAGTTGTAAATATAGGTATAAAAGTTGACATCGATGATTTTATAAAAAATTACAATGAGCATAAAGCCACAGCTATTGGCATGAGCGGTTTGCTCGTAAAATCAACAAATGTCATGAAAGAAAATTTGGAAAAGCTACAATCCATAGGATTAAAAGTGCCAGTTTTACTAGGAGGTGCGGCTTTGACGGATAATTTTATAGAAGATTTTTGCAGACCTATTTATGATGGACCTATATTTTATTGTAAAGATGCATTTGAGGGCATTGAAGCCATGAGTAGGATAGAGAAGGGGGATTTTAATACTGATTTTGGTAGAAAAAAGATAGCAGAATCTGTGATAAAAGAGAAAAAAGAGCAATTGGCGATGCCTGATTTTATAGATATCAAGATGCCAAGCCGTGATATAGATATACCAACTCCTCCATTTTGGGGAAGAAGAGTGATAAAAGAGGGTATAAGTGATATCGCTTATGAGTGGATAAATCACAAATTACTATTTTCAAGAGCTTGGGGATATAGTGGCAAAGGCATGAGTAAAGAAGAGAAGCAAAAGCAAAGAGATGATGTTTTGTGGCCATTATATGAAAAAATAAAGATAGAGATAGAGCAAAAAGAGTTATTTGATCCGACTATCATATATGGATATTATCCTTGCAGAAGTGATGAAAATAGACTTCATATTTTAGATGAAAAAAGAGGGTTTTTTAACAAAGATGATATAAATCAAGAGTTGTTAAGTCCTGATGACATCTTATATACTTTGGATTTTCCAAGACAAAACAGAAAACCTCATAGATGTTTGAGTGACTTTTTTGCAAGCGATAGAGATGATATTGTAGCATTTACATGTGTAAGTGCAGGGAGTCGTTTTAGTGAGTATGAAAAAGAGTTATATGCCCAAGGAAAATTTAAAGAGTACCATTTGATACACGGCATAAGTATCGAGATAGCAGAGGCTTTAGCAGAGGTTGCACACAAGCAGATAAGATTGGATTTGGGAATTGCTCAAAATGAAGGGCATACCTTAAAAGATGTACAAATGAGGGCATATCAAGGATGTCGCTACTCTTTTGGTTATCCTGCTTGTCCAGAACTAAGTGATTCAAAAGTGATATTTGGTCTTCTAAAACCTCAAGAGTTTGGCATAGTTTTGGGTGATACTTTTCAAATTCATCCAGAACAAAGCACTACGGCTATGGTATTACATCATAGAGAAGCTTTGTATTTTAGTATATGATTATGAGTAAGTTTGATCTATTTAAAGCAAATCTATCAAAACAGCTAAAACCAAAAACGAGCTGGTGGAGTTTGGTAGGTATCGTCATATTTTTCTTTGTTCCTGAAATCATAGCTTTTTTTTGGGGAGATAGAATTATAGATTATTTTAACTATATGGAAAAACAAAGCGATGGCTACTTGATGCAAAAAATGTTTGAGATTTTAAAAACATTTGGAGAAAATAGCACCTTCAATATAGTAGTAGGCTTAGGGCTTACAGTATGGTTCTTTTATGAAAAAAGAAAATGATAAGCAAAAATCAACTATAATCCATCCAAAAAATATTTAGGAGAAAAAATGAAATGCTACAGAGCGTCAGCTCGTGCTTCAGTAGAGTGTGAATTGTTTAGGAATTTACTTCCTAAACAAGATGACAATAAAAATAAGTTTCTTCTTGGCGAAGCCAAAGCTTCAGTCGCGAGGAATTTTAACGGAATTTACTTCCGTAAAAAGGGGATAATAAAATGAAATGTCCAAAAGGATTTCGTGGAAAGTATTTTTCACTTGCTGCTATCCTTGCTGTGAGCACTACTGTGACATTGGCTAGCACAACCGCTAGTTATAGTGATTCGCAATCGAGCGTGCAAAAGCAAGATGAGTATGCACAAAGTGAAGAAGAAACGCCCACACTAGAGGAGAGTTCAATTGTTATAATCTCAAAAAAGATTAAAGTAAAAGCCATTGATGCACCATTTGCTTCAGAAATCTACACTAAAAATCAGATAAAAAAATCTCATGCCAAAAATCTCTACGAATTTTTAAATACTCAAACATCTGTTTCTCTACTGCCAAATTATGGAAATAAATTTGCCCCTTTGATTGATATGAGAGGGTATGGAGTGGCTAACGGATATCAAAATGTTGTAATTACAGTAAATGGCAGAAGAATCAACAATATAGATGGCAGTCCGCAACTTTTAGCCTCAATTCCTCTGCAAAGTGTGCAAAAGATAGAGATTATCAAGGGTTCAGGTTCAGTTGAGTATGGAGATGGAGCAAATGCAGGAGTTATCAATATAATCACAAAAGATACAAATGGTCTCTCTTTTAAAACATATGCCAGCTCTCATGGTGCAAAATTTGGCTCAGTCAGTATGGGCATAAAACAAAAAAAGTTTTCCATAAATGGATATATAGATGATTATTCTGATAATGGTGCAAGGCTAGTTGATGCATTGGGCAACAGAGACAAAAGTTGGAGCCGAAACAAATATATAGATATTTCGTTTACCCCTTTTAAGAATTTGGACTTTAAGATAGGCAAACATGTATCTAAAAATGGTGTTATTTATGCAAAAGGCATGACTTATACCCAATACCTTGGAGATATAAACTCGGTAAATACAGGCAGTAGTAGCGGATATTTTGATTCAGATAATTTTTTAACGGGTTTTGATTATAGATTTAACACAAACTTTAAATTCAATTTTGACTATAGTCATGAAAAAAAGACTTCAACAATTTTTAGAGTTCAAAAATATGATTATAAAAGTTATGATACAAAGATACAATATGATAAAAATAACTTCAAAACTCTCTTTGGAGTCCAAAAATTTAATGGAAACCGAAAAATTACAGGACAAGATACGACAAAAGATAATCTAGGATACTATGCTAAAGCTGTGTATCAAGTCTTTAAAAGCAGATTTTCTTTGGGTGCTAGAGTCCAGAGGGTTAATTATGCACACAATGATATCTCAAGCAATCTAAAAAGTGATGCGTCTTTAAATGCGTTTGATATCGGCTATAACTACAAGATAGACAATATATCATCTGTTTTTATCAACTATAACAAATCATTTCAAGCACCAAATATTGATATGTTTTTCAAGCCAGTTTATGTTGGTTGGACTTACGACCACACTGAGTTCAACGGATTTATAAAGCCCATGAAAGTTAAAACTCTAAATATCGGATTTAACTATTTAGGATATCCAAACAAGACAAAATTAACTCTCTTTTATAGTTGGATTAGTGATGAGATATATTATGATTCTGCAAGTTATACAAATACAAATCTAGACAAAACAAGAAAATATGGTTTAGAATTATACGATAGATACAATATACTCTATAACTTATATACAACTTTAAACTACTCATATATCGATACATCTATAATAAAAAACCAAAGCAATCCATCTATAGTTGGAGATGGAATTCCTGGAGTTTCAAAGCATAATTTAAAACTAGCTCTAGGGTACAATCCAACTCATAGAGTTAGCTTTAAATTGTCGCATACATACAAATCAAGAGCATATGCCATGAGTGATTTTGATCAAACTTTAGGCAAGCAAGATAGTTATAATTCTACTGATTTATCAGCAAGTTACAAGTATAAAAAGTTTGAGTTTTTTGCAAAAATCAGTAATCTATTTGATAGAAAAAATGCTCTTTTCGTAGATGGTTGGTCGGGACTTAGTGTCTATCCAGTCAACTATGAAAGAAGTTTTATGCTAGGAGTTAATGCTAAGTTTTGAGAAAGCTACATGTAAGACCTTATTTATATTATAAGTTTTTAAACTCCCTATTTCTGGGGCTTGGTGTTGGGAGTATATTTATTTTATATACTCCACTTCAACCTTCTATTTTTTCACTCGGAGGCATTTTTTTAGCTGTTGGAATGCTTGTCTTGGCGAAATTTTATAATAAAATTATGAATATAGACTCTTTTTTTTATATCACTCTTTTTGTTGAAGTTATTGTCTTAGCTTTTGTTGTAGCTTTTTTGATTTTAAACTATTCGTACATGAGTGCACTTTTGGTATATCTTGGTTATCAAGTGACTTTTGTCTTTGGGAGTTATCTTGTTAGAATGGAGACAATAGCACTAAAAAAGACTAAGATTATCTCTATGGCAGATGTCATAAAGCAAAAAGGCTATCTCGTTGGTTTAGTGCTTTCTTACCTCTTTTATAAAGTTTTAGAGTGGATAGACATAGATGACAAACAAGTTCAAGTTTATGATTTGCATATCGCTCTTTTAGCCCTAGAGATAGTAATCATATTTGTAATTTTTCGCTCTTTTCCTAAAAAGGTTAGTTAGCTGTTTTTCTAGTATCAGTACAATCAGCCATGCTATCTCCATTGTGATTATGGAGTGGCTTAGAAAATGGTCGCCGATAAACATCTTGTAAAGCGACATACTCCAACCAACAAACAGTGCAACTGCCAAGGCTCTTTTTCTGTTTTTTTCTGTTTTAAATAGGAAAAATAGAGAAAATAGGGCAAAACCACCACTAGCATGACCCGCTGGCCAACACTTTATCTTGCCTTTTTGTTTGAATGTTTTTGGATAGGAGTCAAGCACTTTTATATCAGGGTAAACTCCTCCAAAATACTCTATATTTTTGGGGCAGGGTGTATTGGTTGTATCTTTTAAAGCCCCAACTATTACAGGTATCAAAATAGCTGCAAAAACGACTAGAATCAACCCTTTTTTGTACTCTTTGATAACCCTTTTTTTTCTAAAAAATATCAAACTAAAGAGTATGGATACTGCAAAAATGATAAGAAGTTTTTTTATTCCGTCATAAAATATAAATTTCAATACAGGCTCATTTCTGTCTATTAGCCACTTATGAGTTGTAAAATTATAAAAGTGATTTTGTAATAAAATATCAATATTTGTAAATTGAAAAAAAAGTATAGTTGTAAGTAGCAGTAAAAAAGTGATGAGGATTTGTCTATTTATTGTCATTTCTTCTCTTATGTTTTAGATAATATATAATGGAAATTATAGAGATAAAAGCTATCAAAAAGAGCATTATCAGGTGTAGATATTGTTGTATCAAAACTTGATTTTCTCCTATGAAATAACCTAACAATACCAAGATAACTACCCATATGCCAGCACCAAGTGCAGTAAAAAGCGTGAAAAGTTTCACATTCATCTTGCCAAGTCCCGCAGGAAGTGAGATATATTGCCTAATTCCAGGAATTAATCTGCCAACAAAGGTGGAAATACTGCCATATTTTTCAAAGAAAATCTCTATTTTTTGGAGTTTTTGTTCATTCATAAAAAAGTATTTACCATATTTGAGTATAACGGAGCGACCAAGTTTAAGTGCAAGATAATAGTTAAAAAGTGCCCCCAAAATCCCTCCAAAAATTCCTGAAGCGATAGCTAAGTAGATATCCATGCCTCCTTTTGAAGCTAAATATCCAGCTGGAATCATAACAATTTCACTAGGAAATGGAAAAAATGAGCTCTCTAAAAACATCATGATAATTATGCCTATATAGCCCAAATCACCAACAGTATTTACGATAGAATTTATAACAGTAATAGAATTTATAACAGTATATAGCATTTAAAACCTTTCGTGGAATTTTACCATAAAATTAAAAAAATTTGGTACAATAAATAAAAAAGGTTGAAAATGTCCTATAAAGCTTTTGTTATCGAAGAGATAGATGGAAAATTTACTCAAAGTATTAAAAATTTAACTCTGAAAGATTTGGATAAAAATGATATTTTAATTCGTATAAAATATAGTGCATTAAATTTCAAAGATGCTCTAAGTGCCATTGGTAACAAAGGAGTTACGAGAAAATATCCTCATACTCCTGGAGTTGATGGGGTTGGTGTTGTCAAAAGAAGCAGTAGTGATAAATTTAGAGTTGGCGACGAGGTAATTGTCACAAGTTTTGATTTGGGTATGAATACAAATGGTGCTTTTAGTGAGTACATTAGTGTGCCTGAACACTGGGTGATACCTTTGCCAAAAACTCTTAGTCCAAAAGTTGCTGTTACAATCGGAACAGCTGGATTGACCGCAGCTATAGGAGTCGATAAGCTGATTAGAAACTCGCTGAAAAAAGGCGGTAGAGTTTTGGTAAG
>JAADIZ010000071.1 GCA_013151055.1 Campylobacterota bacterium | reverse complement strand
AATATTAGTAGTCCAACTATACCAAGAGAGTATAGTATACCTATAAACTCATTATGTGTTTGTGCGAAGATTATAAAAGGTAAATTTTGAGGAGTTTGTTTAAAGTTTTTTTCTATACTTTTCCCATATAAAAATCTACCGTACTCTTGTGGAACAAAAGGGTCTTTTAACCTATAAATAATGACAGATTTCCACATACTTAGCCTTGCTGCTGTTGAATCCTCTATGCCAATATTATTAAATTTTGAAGGAGGTGTTTTAATGATTAGCTCAGTTTTTGAAAGCATATGTTTAAGGTTGTATCTATATGAAAAATTTGGAGAAAATTCGTAAAAAGATAGACCTAGTAATAATAATATTGCAAAAAAAGATAATTTGATTTTTTTGTTTTCTCCAAACAATATAAAAAACAGTATACTCATTAAAGCTACTGAAACAAAAGTTGCTCTAGTTTGGTTTGCGATGATAGATACAATTGAAACAACAAAGAATAAAAAAGCACTTTTTTTGTATTTGGTAAAAAAAAGTGCAATTGATGCCGAAAGAGCATATGTAATCCATATGCCAAATCTTTCGCCACCTCCTGAATCTAGCAAGCCCCCAGCTCTAAAAGGCCAACCCCCATGATTAAACCAAATAAATATATTTATAACAGAATGTACAAACAGTATAAAAAAAGTGATAAAAACAGTTTTTTCAAGTTTATTGCTTTCTATGACACTAAAGTAATAAAAAAATATAAACATCAAAATAAAATTTCTGATAAGTTCACTTTTTATCTCTTTAAGGCTTCCTATGACATCTGGAGTGTAGAACAGAGAAATTAGTGCCAAGGTAAGAAAACCAAAAAATACAATAAGTATATTTTTATATTCAAAAATTGAGGAGAAAGAGATTTTGTTTCTATACTTGATAAAAGCTGTAATTATAAAAAGTACACTCGATATTGATTGTGCAGTAGTAAAATGGGAAATAGGAAGAGTAAAAAAATATATTGATAAAAAAATTGTATCAATATATTTTTTTATTGTCTTTTTAGAAAAAAAAATTGTATACATTTATTCTCTTTGCCCTATTTTTTTTGCAGGAACCCCAACATATATACCGTTTTTTTCACAGTTTTTAGTTACAACACTACCATAGCCTACAACAACACCATTTTCGATATTAAGACCCCCCATTATACCAACCTTACTAAAAAGCATAACATTTTCTCCAATTATAGTTGTCTGAAATATCTCTTTTGATTTATTAACTAGTGTCTCTTTTTTGCTTATATCATGATAGTGGGAAAATATATCATTTTCCCTTCCAATATGGGAGTTATTTCCTATAATTACCCTACCGCTTCCGTCTATTTTTGTGTTATTTAGAATATTGCAGTTTTCTCCTATTTCTATGTTTCCAATAAGAGTACAGTTTTCTTTTATAGTGCTATTTTCTCCTATATTTAGTTTTGATTTTTTTGTAGTTTTCATATTTTTATAAATTTTAACTTTTTTCCCTATGGACATGTTTGGCATCAAGTTTAATATTTTGGCTCTTAGTTTTGTGATAAATTTAAACCAAAAACCAAAAACCAATTTATCTGGTATCTTTGATGATATAGAGTAAAAAAAATAAAAAATATGATTCATTGTACAATCTTTGTTAGAACTTTTAGTAATATAAGTTTATCATTTAGT
Source organism: Campylobacterota bacterium (assembly GCA_013151055.1). Classification (GTDB taxonomy): domain Bacteria; phylum Campylobacterota; class Campylobacteria; order Campylobacterales; family Sulfurospirillaceae; genus JAADIZ01. The sequence continues at coordinate 4,807 of JAADIZ010000071.1, read as the reverse complement.
TGCTTAAGGGTTTATCTAAAAAATTATTTTATGATGTTTTTATATTCTGTAAAAACATCACCTACCGCTATGAGTTTCATGGCTTCTGAGCTTCTTTTTTTCTTTGGTCTGTTATTTACAAATTCCCCAGGTTTTTTTATAATCTTATGAATATTAAAATCTTGATAAGGACCTGTATATTTTGGATTTGATGGGGAAAAAAGTGATATAGTAGGGGTTTTTAGAGCTATTGCTAAATGCAATGTTCCAGTATCACTTGTAACTAAAATTTTTAAATTGTCTATTAGATAAGGTAGCTCCTTTATAGAAGTTTTCCCGCACATATTTTTTATTTTATTGTCACAGGATGCAATAATTTTTTCAGCATAAACTGACTCATTTTCAACTCCAGTTATAAGTATCTTTTCACCATTTTTTAAAAGTTCTTTAGCCAAACTTATGTAGTTTTCAATAGGCCACATCCTGTAAGTTTCGGAAGCTCCTACTTGAAATCCTATGTAATTTTTATATTTTTTATATTTTTTTAATAATTTTTTATCCAAAAGTGCACCTATTTCAAGATTTAAGTCAATCTTTTTTCCTCCTAATTTTTTTACAAGCTCTACCCTCTCTTCAATAATGTGTTTATCTTTCTTTTCAAAGTCATATGATAAATATTTTTTAAAAGGAGAATTATTCGGGTGTTTTAATATATATTCACATCCGCTATATATAGCTATTTGAATATCTTGAGGGCCATTTCCATGAAATATTAAAGTCATTTGAGGACGATATTTCTTTATCTCTTTTATAGTTTGAAAAAATTTTTTGTATTTTCCGTAAAAAGGAATGATGGTATCTATGTATTTAAAATTATCAAATAATGGTATATAACTTTTATATATAAGAGCAACTATTTGCGAATTAGGAAAAGATTTTTTTAATGATTTAATTGCTGGTGTGGAAAGGATTGCATCGCCTAGTGCAGTATTTGAAATAACTAAAAAAGTTTTCGGAGTATTTTTTAGACACTTTATATTTTTTAGTTGGCTTGAATATTTTTTAAGGTAAAAAAATAGATAAGGTTTAAAAAAAATATCACTTACTCTTATTTTCATATATTTTCCATAATCTTTTTCACTATTAAATCTTCATTAATATTTTCAGCAACTTTGCTTTTATCTTGCAATACTAAATCTTTATAGCCCCAAGGGTGCCATTTTGATATATCTGAAACACCAAAGAGAGCTAAGGTTTTAATGCCTATGGCAGGTGCAAGGTGCATCGCTCCTCCTTCAAGTGTTACAAATAGTTTTGATTTTGAAATGATGCCACCAAGATTTAAAAAAGAATCTGTTTTTACAAATATTGCACTAGTTTCTTTTGCAAGCTTTGAAGCCATTTTAAAATCTTTTGGCTCAGATGTTAAATAAATTGGAATATTTAATTTTGTTAAAATCTTTTTTAATTTTCCAAAACTCATTTGGTTTTTTTTCATTCTAGCGGAAATATGAAAAAGGACTATATCATTAAAATTGTTATGTTTTTTACGAAATTTATCTCTCAGGTAAAAAAATGTTTTTTCCTTGCCTTTTTTTACCATAAATCTGTTTAGACAATTATAGCAAAAATCAACCTCATGAACTGAGTTATCGGTTTTAATATGTATATTAAAATTATCTTTGTTATTTGGGCTTTTTACCCCTACTTTATATTGTGCATTTGTGATATTTGAAAAAAGTTCAGCAGATTTTGAGTATCCGCTTCTGAAAACTACAACCACATTATATTTTTCTCTTTTGATTTTGTAGAGTATTTTTATTTTTTTTACACCAGCTTTTATTTTTTTTAGCAAAGTGCTTTCATGTTTTGGTTTTGTATAACAATATATATTATCTATAAATGGATTATAATTTATGGCAATATAATTATAGCTATTTACAACTATATCTATTTGTGCGTGAGGGTATTTTTTTCTTAGGGCTTCTATGACAGGGGTTGTGCAGATAAGATCTCCCACATTATCATTTCTTACTAAAAGAATTTTTTTATTATTTAAATCAATCATTTTAATACCATATTTCTATACACATTTATAATTTTTTCTACCATAACGCTTTGTGAAAAATTTTTATTTATATAATCTCTTGAATTTTTTTCGGTTTGAGAGTTGTCATTAATAAGTTCATCAAGACCATTAACTATAGCACTTAGACTACCTTTTTTTGCAATAAGAAAATTACTATTTTTGTATAAATCTTTTGTGCTTCCAGCATCTGTTGCAAGAACTTTTTTATTCATTAGGAGAGCCTGTATGATAGATTGAGGAACACCTTCTTTTGAGTCTGAAGTTAAGGCAAATATGTCTAATGCACAGAGTATTTTGCTAGGCTCATTTATATGGCCTAAAAATATAACTCTATTTTGAAGCTTTTTTGTGCATACTAATGTCTCCATCTCTTTTTTCTTCGGACCATCTCCCACTATGAAAAACTTTAGATTGTTATATTTTTTTGAAAGTATTTCTGCCGCCTCTATAAATAGATCATGCCTTTTAAAAGACCTTAAAACTGCCACTATTCCTATAGCAATTTCATCATCTTTAAGTCCAAGCTTATCTCTTTCTTGTTTTTTGTTATATTTTTTAGGATTAAAAATATTTCCATCTATACCAGTAGGCACAGAAAGAATTCTTTCGGGTTTTATCCTGTTGTATTTAATCATATTTTCTTTTACACTTTCACCAGTTGTAAAAATAAAATCAGCTAATTCATTTATAAAATTTAGTCTTGATGGGTTTATCATATTTGAAAGATGTCTTGTTCGTATAAATTTAACTTTGGCGAGCTTCGCTGCAAATCCTCCAACCCATGTATCTTTGCCGCTATGTGTATTTACTATATCTATATTGTTTTCTTCGATGATTTTTTTTAGAGAAAACATGGTTGAAAAGTCAAAATTTCCTCTAAATGGTAGTATAAAAACTTCTATATTATTTTGTATCGCTTTTTGCTTGATTTGTGCGTGGTCACGACAAGCTAGACAGACTTCTACACCCTGTTGTCTAACTGCAATCATCTCATTTATGATTCGTATCTCTTGACCTCCCCAGCCATCACTCCACTCTGTATGTAAAACTTTGATTTTTTTAGCCATTTGTCATCTCTTTTATATTTTTTTCTATAAAATTCATATCTAAACTCATAAGACAGTCGCTTATTTTAGTGCCATTACACCCATCTTTTCCACAAGGGATGCAATCCCAATTTTCTTGTATGACTTTATGCTTTCCCATACTTCTAAAGCCTCTTCTAGTCGTATACCCACTTTTCATCATATCATTATCCCACGGTCCCCAATGGTCTGCTCCACTTGGTCCAAAAAAGGCTAATACAGGTATATCATTTGCCGCACTGATATGCATGATAGCAGTATCAACTCCTATAAAAAAATCTGCCTTTTTATTTAGACAAGCTGTCTGTTTTAAAGTTAATTTTCCGCTTAGATTTACTGGTTCTGATTTGCACAGTTTTAATATTGAAGATATTCTATCTAACTCCTGTTTAATAGGGGCGGAAGTTAGTACAACTCTTATTTTTAGCTCTATCTCGCAGTAATCAATTATACTAGCTACTATTTTATCATTTAAACATTTAAAAAGCCATCTTGAAACAGGGTGAACATGAATAAATTTTTTACATGCAAGAAGTTTATCAACTCTTTTTTCATCCTCTTTGCTCCAGAAAATCTCCACTTTTTTCTCTTTTATTGGCAAGTTTAAGACTCTTAAAACATCTAAATTCATCTCTAAAGTGTGTCTTAACTCTTGACTTGGTAGATTATGAGTAAATACATTTTTTAAGAGTCGGTTTTTATGGTTTTTATAGCCAATCTTAATTTTTGCATCACTTAATAGTGCTATTTGAGTACCCCTGTCTCCTTCGGTTGTATTGACTACGATATCATATTTGTTTATTCTAATTTTAAGTGCAAATTTTATCTCTTCAAGGACTCTTTTTAGGATATTAAATGATTTTATTTTTCCTCTGTCATAGATTATTATATTGTTTACATTTGGATTTAGCGTCATCATCTCCTTCGTGCCACTATTTAATGCAACATCTATAGTAGAATTAGGATAAGCAAGTTTTAGATTTTTTATCACAGGAGATAGCAAAAGTACATCGCCAATATTTCTAAACTTCATCAAAAGAATCTTCATTTTATATACTTCCAAAATGTGTATTGTGCATAAAGTTTTGCTATGATAAAACCATGCCAGCCTTCTAAAAAACCAAGTTTCAGAAAATAAATCTTAAAAAATGTCCAATATGGACTAAAAAGAGCTTTGAAAACCCTATCTTTTTTGTTTAAGCTTGAGTATCTATTTTGTTTGGCTATAAACTCTTCAATACTCTCATAAGCAAAATGTAACATATGATTTTTTAGTATAATGGTTTTTTCTTTAGTTTTTACTTTTTCATGCACTTCATCTTCGCTAAATTTTGCAAAATTTTTATCAAATAATCTTAATGTTGCATCAGGATAGAGTCCACAATGCTTTATGGGTTTTCCAAAAAAATGGTTAAGCCTAGGTACAAAATATCCTTTACATATAAAGTCCAAGCTCATGATTTCATTTTTGAGTTCATTAGTTATAATCTCATCACTATCAAGAACAAAAACCCACTCATTTTGACAAGCATCTACTCCCGCTTGTTTCTGTTTTCCAAATCCAAGCCACTCTTGATATATAATTTTTGTATTTTTAAAAGTATTTGCAATATCTAGTGTATCATCAGTAGAGCCAGAATCCACTATAAGAACT
>JAADIZ010000051.1 GCA_013151055.1 Campylobacterota bacterium | reverse complement strand
ATGGTATTCCTTCCCCGAACAAACTAAAAGAAATATTTCAGAAATATGGTAAAATCTGCAAAGAGTATATCTTAGATAATCATTCCTATGCATTAAACAGATCTAATTCTAAATTGCATGAATTACTTTATATATTAATATAGAGGCTTGCACACTTATTCATCTTTTTATCAGATATCCAAATGCAAATCAGAGACAGGTCTAGCAGGGTCAGATATTTACTTTTTACTTATTTTCTCTACATGTAGCAAGAAAAAGTCTCTGATTTTCTCTTTGCTTAGCCTTCCTGTCGGCTCAAGATACAGTAAAGAAACTATCAAAAGTTTAAAAAGTAAATAGTTGATTCTATTTATACTTTGACTAGATTATAAGTTTTTAAAAGATAAAATGCAGACAGAGATAAAGAGGTCAGAAGGTGGTAACTAACCTCACAAAACAAAAAAGGAAACACAATGTTTAGAAGAAAGATTTTGATATTTTTGTTTATGTTCCTATTTTCATTGGTTAATTTGCCTGCCAAAGGGAATTTAAATATATCAAATAGTGCCAGTAATATGCAGACTACTTCCAAATTTTATGAGAGTTTGCTTAAAGATGATAACGAAGCATTTTTGACTCTTTTTTTGACACAAATGCCAAAGGGTGGGGATTTACATCATCATTTCAGTGGTTCGATTTATGCTGAGACATATTTGGATTGGATATCTAAAAAGGGTTGGTATATCGATAAATGCACACTGCATATCGTTAAAGATAAAAACGGTGGAAAATGTGAACTTCTAACACCCGCTCAGGTTTTACAAGATAATTTAGTATATAGAAAACTTCTCTCTGCTTGGTCTGATAAAGATTTTAAAAATCACTATCATGAGCAAGCTGCCCCTGATGCTAATTTTTTTGATACTTTCTCTTACTTTGGTGCAATTTCTCATGAGTATATCGCAAGAGGGTTAAAAATCCTAAAAAACAGGGCATTAAAAGAGAATTTAAGTTATATCGAAACTATGATAGGCAGGGTTTATGTTAATAAAAAAGATTATTTTAACAAAAGCCAAATAGCAAATTATGACCATCTGCTTGTTGTTGCAAAAACTCAAAAAGATGTTGATAAAATCCTTGAAAAAATCACAAAAATATACCTAAAAAACAAAAAATTTAATACAACGGTTTTTGATTATATCTCAAAACTTAACAGCTATCATTTGGGAATTGATGATAGCCATTTTTTAATGCGATTTCAGACAAGTGCTGTGCGAGTTTTGGATCCTTTGAGTGTTTTTACCAATCTGCTAGCTGGATATGAGGCTGCTAAAAAATCCCCTCTAATCGTAGGAGTAAACATACTCGCCCCTGAAAACAATCCTGTTGCATTGGCTGATTATACCTTGCATATGCGTATGTATAATTATCTCTTAAGATTATATCCAAAAGTGCACAGAGCACTTCATGCGGGTGAATTGACTATAGGAATGGTAAGACCAAAAAATCTCACTTTTCACATAAGGCAAGCTGTAGAGATAGCACGAGCTGAGCGGATAGGACATGGAGTTGATTTGCCTTATGAAGACCACCCTCTTGCTCTATTAAAAGAGATGAAGAAAAAGGTAGCAGTTGAGATAAATTTTACAAGTAACCAGTTTATTTTAGGGGTTAAAGGAGACCAACACCCTTATCTTATTTACTCAATGTATGGTGTGCCCATTGTGATTTGTACAGATGATTCAGGTGTTTCAAGAGACAATTTATCTCATGAGTACCTTATCCTTGCTTCGCGGTATCATCCTACTTATGCAAGAGTTAAAAAGTATGTTTACAATAGTATAAAATACTCATTTTTAAACCAAAAAGAGAAAGTAAAACTCCAAAAAGATTTAGATGTAAGATTTCAAATTTTTGAAAAAAAGATGGCAATGCTTTACAAAAAATTGTTACTGCAAAAATAATCAGCAACTTTTTATTATAATAGTTGTAATATTTTATTATAATTTAGACTAATATAAAGGGATAAAGATGATTACATTTTTGTGTTCAATAGTTTTATTGGTTATCGCATTTTTTGTATATGGTAAACTTTTAGATAGGGTTTTTGGAGCCAATCCAAATCGACTTACACCAGCGATTTCGGAACCAGATGGAGTTGACTTTGTTCCCATGAGCACTTGGAGAGTCTTTTTGATACAATTTCTAAATATCGCAGGCTTAGGTCCTATATTTGGTCCAATTTTAGGGGCTCTGTATGGACCAGTAGCATTTTTATGGATTATCGCTGGCTCTATTTTTGCAGGTGGTGTGCATGATTATATGTCAGGCATGATGTCTGTTAGAAGTGGTGGCATGACTATGGCAGAAATTACGGGAGATTATCTAGGAGAATTTAGCAGATATGCCATGTTGATTATCAGTGTTGTTTTGCTTTTGTTTGTAGGTATCGTTTTTGTTGTTGGTCCTGCAGCATTGTTGGCAAATCTGACTTTTCATCCTTTGGGGAACGGTGTGTTTAAAGGTACTATTTTTGCAGATAGGGGTTTGTGGATAGGTATTATTTTTGTCTACTATTTTATATCTACGATTATTCCCATCGATAAAATTATAGGTAGAATATATCCGCTTTTTGGGGCAATTTTGATGTTTATGGCTTTTGGTATCGCAGGAGCTATGATTTATCACCATTTAGCAATTCCTGAGATTACAGATATGGCAAATTTTACACATCCAGGTGGCACTCCTGTTTGGCCAGCACTTATATTTACCATTAGTTGTGGTGCAATTAGTGGCTTTCATGCTACGCAATCACCAATGATGGCAAGGTCGCTGAAAAATGAAAACAAAGGTCGCATAGTATTTTATGGCGCAATGCTAACTGAAGCCGTGATAGCTATGATTTGGGCGTCAGTTGGAATGGCATTTTTTCCACACGGGATTGAAGGGTTGAGTGAAGTTCTTAGTAAAGGCGGACCAGGACTTGTGGTAAATGAAGTTGCTGTTGGCTATCTTGGCATGGCAGGTGGACTTCTTGCGATTTTGGGTGTTATAGTAGCACCTATAACATCTGGTGATACAGCATTTAGATCGATAAGATTAAGTATTTCGGATCGTTTTAAATTTCCTCAGGCAAAGATGATAAATCGCCTCTATATCGCGGTTCCAATTTTCATAATATCTTTTTTCATTACTAAAGTTGGATTTACAACCATTTGGCTCTATTTCTCATTTAGCAATCAACTGTTATCAACTTTTGTATTGTGGACGGCAACAGCATATCTTTTAAAAAATAGAAAGAATTTTTGGATTTCTGCAATTCCTGGAGTTTTTATGAGCGCGAGTTTGGTGGGATATATACTGACAGCCAAAGTATTTCCATTTGGACTTAGTCACAGTATCGCTTTGGAAAGCGGAATTGCAACAGCTATTGTTATATTGATTTATCTATTTAGATTGGAATCTCTAAAAATAAGAGGAAAAATCAAATTTAGAACAGATAATGCTGATGAGAGAAAATTTGAAGCTCCTAACACAGACAAAGTGATTTTATAAGATTAAATGAGTAGAAATACCGTATCTAAGGCAATATAGTTTTTTAAAAAGTTTCCTCACTTAATCAAGTATTAAATGAAGTTTAGGTAAAATCTTCGAAAATATATTTAAAGGAAAAGTGTAATGAATCAAGTTTTTACATTTTTAGGTCTTATTAGTGAAGACCATAGCTTTCTTTTTGTTTCACATGTTTTATTAGCAGCTTTGCTTGCTTTTATTGTGGCAAAAATATCTACTACATCTATGCAATTAGTTCCAAGAGGTACTCAAAATATAATGGAAGCATTTTTGGGCGGCGTACTTTATATGGGCAAAGATGTTATAGGCGAAAAACTAGCAAGAAAATATCTGCCTTTAGTGGCTACACTTGGACTTTTTATCTTCTTTTCAAATATAATGGAAATTATCCCTGGATTTGAACCACCTTCAGGCAATATAAACATGACTCTGCCTTTGGCTTTGATGGTGTTTTTATACTACAATTTTGAAGGCATCAGAGTTAATGGTTTCTTTAAATATTTTGGTCATTTTATGGGTCCACTGAAAATTCTAGCTCCATTGATGTTTCCAATAGAGATAGTATCGCATCTTTCAAGAATTATCTCTTTGTCTTTTCGACTTTTTGGTAATATAAAAGGCGATGATTTATTTGTTGCAGTTTTACTTTTATTAGCTCCTTGGGTAGCACCACTTCCTGGTTTTGCTTTGATGACATTTTCTGCGATACTTCAAACATTTATCTTCATGATATTGACATATGTCTATCTAGCAGGGGCAGTTTTGATAAGCGAAGAGCATTGAGAAAAGAGAGTTGAGCGAAAAACTGAAAACAAAACAAGCTTTTTTTGAAAAACTATTGAGCCTATTGCAAGGTGCCGCTTGGGCACTCGTGATAGTAGGCTCTACTACATTCTTTTTATCACTTTATCACTCTGGCATAATAATTGCTCTACTTGGAGCCTTCATTGGCGCACTTTTAGGGCTATTTTTTGTGGTTTTATTTGAGATTGCACAAATACAAATAGATAAATTAAAAGAATTAAAAAAACAGACAAAATTACTAACCGACATTGTACAAGAAAAAAATAAAAAAACTAACATTTAGAGAACTTAAAAGAAATTAATGATAAAATAGAGCTTATTAAAGGGTGCTTAGAGATGCCCATAAAAAGGTTTTATAGATGTTTGAAGTTATCATAGGTTTAGAAGTACATACACAATTAAATACAAAAACAAAGATATTCTGTAATTGTCCTACAAGTTTTGGAGATAAACCAAATACAAATGTTTGTCCAGTTTGTTTAGCCTTGCCTGGTGCACTTCCTGTTTTAAATAAAGAAGCTGTTAAAAAAGCCATCGCACTTGGTTCTGCCATAAATGCAACCGTCCATAAAAAATCAATTTTTAATAGAAAAAACTATTTTTATCCAGATCTTCCAAAAGGTTATCAAATTAGTCAATTTGAAATTCCCATAGTCGAAGGCGGTGAAATTGTTATAGATTTTGAAGATGGTAGCACAAAAACAATTGGAGTGACAAGGGCACACCTTGAAGAAGATGCAGGAAAAAACACTCATCAAGGAAGTGTTAGCCATGTTGATTTAAATCGTGCAGGAACACCTTTGTTAGAAATTGTAAGTGAGCCTGACATGAGAAGTGCTGATGAAGCCATAAGGTATCTAAAAAAGCTACATGCGATAGTTAGATATCTTGACATTAGTGATGCTAACATGCAAGAGGGTAGTTTTAGATGTGATGTAAACATATCCATTCGACCAAAAGGAGAGACTAAGCTTTATACTAGAGCAGAAATCAAAAATTTAAACTCTTTTAAATTTATACAAAAAGCCATAGAGTTTGAGATACAAAGACAAACAAATGCATGGGAAGATGGAAATTATGAAGAAGAAGTAGTGCAAGAAACTAGACTATTTGATACTCAAAAAGGTATAACAAAAAGCATGAGAAGCAAAGAAGATAGTGCTGAGTATAGGTATTTTCCAGACCCCGATCTTTTGCCCGTAATTGTTCCAGATGACATGATGGAAGAGTGTAAAAAGATACCAGAATTACCAGATGCCAAAAAAGCAAGATTAGTTAGTGAATATGGCATAAAAGAGTATGATGCTATGGTAATTACCAGTTCTGTTGAAACAGCACTATTTTTTGAAGATATGATTAAAAGAGGTGCAGGAGCAAAACTAAGTACTATTTGGCTTACAGTTGAGCTTCAAGGACGATTAAATAATGGCGTTACCATACTGACAAGCCCAGTAAATTCAGAAAAATTGGCTAACTTAGTAAAGAGGATAGAAGATTCAACTATTAGTGCAAAAGCAGCTAAAGATGTTCTAGATTTTTTGATTGAAAACGATATAGAAGTAGATGAGGCTATAGAAAAACTTGGCTTAAAACAAGTTAGTGATGATGGAGAAATACAAGAAATTATAGATAAAATCATAACTGCAAATAGCGATAAAGTAGAGCAATATAAATCAGGAAAAGATAAATTATTTGGATTTTTTGTAGGGCAAGTCATGAAAGCTAGTCGAGGAAAAGCAAATCCAGCTAAAGTAAATGAACTTTTGAAAAAAGAGCTAAGTTAATTCATGCTTGCAAAGTTTTTAATCTCTTTTGCTTATTTTTTAGAATCAAGTAAAAAATATAAAAGAGTTAAAACTTTTTTTTATAATTTATTAGAAAATCCTAGATCAAAAATAAAACCATACTTTGATGCATTTATCATTTCTTTGGTTGTAATTACTGTTTCCATTCTTATTTATGATGTTGATCATCACTTGGCATATCACATGGTTATAATTGAAGATTTTGCTATATCTGTATTTGTGTTTGAATGGGTTGGTAGATTTTGGGTTAGTGCAAACCTAAGGCTTAAAATCATAAAGTATCATGAAAATTTACTAGAAGCTGGTAAAAGAGAGAAGCTATCTGAAATCCTTAAAATTATAGTAAACCAAAAAATTGCATATATCTTTTCTCCAATGTCTATTATAGATTTATTGGCAATTTTACCTACATATAGACCTCTTAGAGTACTAAGAATATTTTTGATTTTTAGGTTGTTTAAAATTTTTAGATATACCAAAAGTATAAACTCTTTTTTCAAAGTTTTAAAAGATAAAAAATTAGAATTTAATTTTTTAGTACTTTTGGGCGGTTTTGCTGTATTTATGTCTTCAACAATAATGTTTGTTTTTGAAGGTGGTGGTAAAAATCCAAATATCCACTCTTTTTTAGATGCTATTTATTGGGCTATCATAACAATTACAACAGTTGGATATGGAGATATTACACCCGTTACGCTAACTGGCAAAATCATCACAGTTTTTTTGGTAGCTGGCGGTTTTCTCATACTAGTACTTGCTACTTCAATTGTTACCAATGCTCTGTCTGAAAAGATGGATATCGTAAGAGAAGGAAAAGTTTTATCTCAAATCAACAAAATGGAAAACTTGATAGTAATCTTAGGTTATGGAAAAATGGGTCAAGTTTTAGCAGATGAATTAAGAAGAGGACATAATAACTTCATGGTTGTTGATTTGTATGAAGAAAATTTAGCAAAAGCTAAAGAATTAAATTATATCTACATGAAAGCAGATGTATCAAAATATGAAACTATTAAAAATATAGTATTTAAAAATGATGTTAAAAAAGTAGTTTTAACTACTGACAATGATTCTGTAAATCTTTCGATACTTTTAACAATCAAAGCTGAAAAAAAAAGTATTGGAGTGATTGCTAGAGCAAACAGTTATGAAAATATTAGGAAATTTTATATTGCTAAGGCTAATTATGTTATCTTTCCATATCAAACGGTAGCAGAGGTTGCGGTTGAGTATATAGGAAGTTCTGTTAAATTTGATGCAATTGATAATATTTTAGTGCAAAAAAGCTCTATCACACTTGATGAAATTGATATAGAGGAAGAAAATAGATACATAGGTCAGACAATAGAAGAAACAGGTATGGACGATTTTAGTGTGACAATTATCGCAATTTTGAAAGACAAAGATAAGAAAAATCTGATTTTTAATCCAAACCATAAAACTTACAAAATTGAACTAAACGATTCAATTGTTTTGATTGGTGATGAAAAAAATATTTTTAAAATTAGGCAAGATATGATAAGGTCAACAGCATGAGAAAAATGGTGATATTTGGATACTCAAAAACTGGTCGAGAAATAGCCAAGTTATTGAAAGAAGAAGAACTAAATTTAACCATCATAGATGAAAACCCTATGCTTGTAGCAGAGGCAAATGAGGATGGATTTTTTGGAAGATATTCCTCTTTTAAAGATGATAAGATTTTTTCTGAAGTAGGAATTGGCAAAGATGTTGAAGTTCTCTTTTGCGTGAGCGATGTCGACAGTATGAATCTTTTTGTAACCCTTTCGGCTAGAAATATGGATCCAAATATCAAAATACTAACAAAAATAGTCCAAAAAGAAGATGAAAAGAAAATGCTTCTAGCGGGAGCAAATAGAACCATAAGCCCTTATGAAGTTGGAGCTATAAAAGCATATAGAATTATACAAAAGCCAAAAGTTTCAAGAGTTTTAGATCAACTCTCAAGGCTTAAAAGCAAAATTTCTATAACTGAGATTGAGATACCTAAAAATTCATCCTTAGATGGAGTTTATCTGAAGGATGCCCAAATAGTGAAAGAATCAAATTTGATTTTTTTAGGAATTTTAGATGTAGAGCTTGGCGAAAAATTTATTTTCTTTTCAAAAGGTATAAATCACAAGCTTGATGGCGGAGATATTTTAATCGCTATTGGCAATAAAAAAGATATAAGAGCTTTTGAGAAAAAAATATGGCAATAGCAGTTATTGGAGCAGGGAAATGGGGCAGTGCGTTGCATTTTGCTATTTCTAGTAATAATACATGTAAAATAACATCAAGAAAACCAAGAGATATCGAAGATTTTGTGCCACTTGAAATAGCATTAGAAAATGAGTATCTTGTCTTTGCTTTGCCGGCACAAATTGTAAATAATTGGCTTGCAAAAAACTTTCATTTTACTAATCAAAAGATATTAGTTGCGGCAAAAGGGATAGAACAAAAAAGCGGAAAATTCTTAAATGAAATTTTTGTCAAATACATTCCTAAAGAAAATTTGGCATTTTTATCTGGTCCATCTTTTGCATCTGAGGTGATGAAATCATTACCTACGGCAGTAGTGATAAATTCAACAAACTCTAAGCTGACAAAAGAGTTTTCTAGCTTTTTCCCAAGTTTTATTAAGACATATGAAAGTCAAGATGTAATAGGGGCGGAAGTATGTGGTGCATATAAAAATGTTTTGGCTATTGCTAGTGGTATTTGTGCAGGATTAAAACTTGGAAATAATGCAAGAGCCAGTTTGATATCACGAGGCTTGGTGGAAATGGCTAGATTTGGAAGATATTTTGGTGGAATTGATGAAACTTTTTTAGGCTTAAGTGGGGCAGGTGATCTCTTTTTGACTGCATCAAGTGAGCTTTCAAGAAACTATAGGGTAGGGCTATTTTTAGCTCAAGACAAAAAGTTAAATGCTATCTTGGAAGAATTAGGTGAAGTTGCTGAAGGTGTATTTACGGCTGATGCAATTGTGAGTCTTAGTTTGAAACATAATATTTATACTCCAATTGCTACTGAAGTGCAAAAAATACTCAAAGGCAAAAGTTCAAGAGAAAGCTTAAAGGATTTACTAAAATGAAAATCAAGATATTTCTTCTTTTGATTTCTTTTGTGTCATTATTTGCAAAGAATATTCCTATTGAAAGTATGATTTCTCAAATGATTGTTGTTGGTTTTAGTGGTGTGAAGCCAGGAGATAAATGGATAGAACAAATTAAACGAGATGTAAGAGGCGACAAGATAGGTGGCATATATATCGCAAAAGAAAATATTAGGAATTTTGGACAAATTGCTAGAGTGGTAAAATATCTTCAAGAAGCAAATAAGAAACCACTTTTGGTATTAACTCGTCCAAATAATTATGTACAGTTTACAAAAGCAAATATAAATTTTAATTTAGATGATGCCGCAAATGCAAATAAAACTTTTTACACAAATCTCAAAAGAGCAGGGATAAATATGATACTTTGGCCAAATGCTGATTTGTATCTAAATCCAAGTTTAGGAAATCAAATAGACATGAGTATATCATATCTTGCTTATGTGATAAAAACAATTAAAAACAAAAAACTAACTCCAATTATCGGACATTTTCCTGGAAAAATAACAAACCAAAGAAATTGGAATTTTACAGAATTAAAACCATATTTTGAGCTAATTAAATACGGTAAAATTCAAGCGGTGATAATGGATGATAGTGTTAATAGAAAGCTTGATTCAACAAATATAGCAACTTTTTCAAATAAAATCATTCATAATATCTTAAAAGAGAAATTAAAATTTAAAGGATTGATTTTTAGTGCTGATTTGAAAAGTCGTAAGATTTATACCAAGTATAATTTTAAAAATATAGTGATAAAAGCGGTAAATGCAGGCAATGATATACTTTTTTTCTCAAGTTATTTTGCAAATTCAACAAATGTACCAAAAGAGGTGAGAGCTATCATACTTGAAGCCTTGAATGAAGGCAAGATTAAAAAAGAGCAAATAAGAAATTCATATGAAAAAATAATAAAATTTAAAAAGAGATTAAGAAAATGAAATTAATAAAAAATGCTTTGATAGAAGTTGGTGGAGATTATGTCAAAAAAGATATATTGTTTGATGATTTGCATATCTTAGATATTCAAGAAAATATATCAAAAAAAAGAGAGTACAGGGTAGTAGATGCAAACAAAGCTTATGTGCTTCCTGGTCTTATTGACTTAAATGTCAGATTGGCAAACAATATACTAAGCAAAAAAAATCTTGAAAAATTGGTAAATAGTGCTAAAAAAGGTGGTGTGACAAGTGCTATCATAATGTCAGATTTTATACCAAGACTGGAAAGTTCAACGCTGTTGGATTTTTTGAAAACTTCTTTTGATAATTTGGCTATAAATTTAAAAGTAAATGTACCTTTGGCTAATGAAGAAAATGAAAAATTAAACAATATAGCAACTCTTCTTAACAATGGAGCTAGTGCGATATTTGGCAATTCAAATATAAATTTAAATCTTTTAAAAAGAGGATTGCAATATGCAAACATGAAGCAGAAGCCATTTTTTTGTTTTTGTTATGAGCCAAATTTAGATGATCAAGGCTTGATGAATGAGGGTGAAATATCATTTAAACTAGGACTTTCAGGCATATCAAAATCATCTGAAAGCATAGAAGTAGCTAAAATAGCTGAACTATCTCTTGAATATGATGCAAATATTATATTTCAATCAATTTCAACAAAAAGATCACTAGAAATCATAAATACAGCAAAAACAAAAAAACAAAATCTTTTTAGTGAAGTTTCTATTCATCATCTTTTGAAAAATGATGAAAATTGTGATGGATTTAATACTTATGCTAAAATTTTACCACCTCTTAGAGATGAATCAGAGCGACAAGCATTGCTAATAGAGTTGAAAAAAGGTTCTATTGACTTACTCACTTCTGCTCACTCTCCAAAATCTGTTTTATATAAAGATGTAGCATTTTGGAATGCACAATTTGGCATCGGAGGTGTCGAAGAATTTTTTAAACTTGCATATACTTTTTTGGTAAAAAAAGAGGGCTTACCACTAGGTCAACTTATGAAAATGTGCTCTTCAAACCCCGCTGCTGTTTTGGATTTGAAAAATAAAGGCAAGATAGAAGTTGGATTTGATGCTGACATGTTCATCTTTGATCCAACTTATAAAAATACTATAAAGAATAAAACATCAATTTATAATAATGTAGAACTATTTGGAGATATAAAACAAGTTTTTGTAGCAAATAAATAAAATGTTGAAAAACAATATACAAGTTGAGGCAACAATCTTGTCTATTGCTCTACTTACAGTAATCACTGGAGCTGCAATTTCTCCTGCTCTTGCAAGCATATCTGAAGCCTTTAAAAATACTGATGCGGCTACTATAAAATTAGTTCTTACTCTACCATCACTATTGATAGCTTTTTTTGCATTAATATCTAGTAAATTATGTGATATTTTTGGTAAAAAAAATATATTGATGATTAGTCTAATTTTGTACTTATTGGGAGGTGTAGCAGGAGGAATGGTGCAAACAATTGAAGAATTATTGTTTTTCAGAGTTTTATTAGGGGTGGCTGTCGGCTTGATGATACCAATATCTATTTCACTTGTTTCTGATTTTTTTGAAGGTAAAAAAGCGATAAAGATGATAGGTTGGATAAGTGCATCAAATCATTTTGGCGGCATGATTTCTCAGCTAATGTCTGGTTTACTTGTTGTTCTTTCTTGGAGGTATGCTTTTATAGCATATTTTTTTGCCTTTATATCTATCTTTATGGTTTACAGGTACTTGCCCAAAAAAGTACTAAAAAAGAAGATAAATTTTGACTTTAGTGAGAAAATTCCGCGAATTATTTATTTCTATGCTTTTGCAATTTTTATTTTAATGTTGGTGTTTTATACCGTTCCTATAAACATATCTCTTTTTGTGCAAACTAATGGCATAGGAAATTCTGCTTTTTCTGGACTTGCACTAGCTATGGCAACTACTGCTGCATTTATAGTTGGTATATTTTTTCAAAAAATATATGATATCTTTCGGATATACTCTGCTACCATTGCTATTGTTGTTATGGGTTCAGGATTAGGATTATTGTATTTGGCAAATGGTATTATTTTGGTTCTTCTAGGTGTTGCTTTGGTAGGATTTGGCGAAGGATATCTTTTGCCATTGCTATTCCATCTTACTAGAAAAAAAGTTGCTCAACATCAAACTGTCTTTGCTTTGGCAATTGTAACTAGTATGCTTTACCTTGGACAATTTTTTTCGCCAATTATAATGAGAGAAATATCACATCTTTGGCTTGAAAATTCTTATAGATTTTCATTTCAAATAGCTACTTATATAAGCGTAATTACAGCTATTATCGTAGGAATAGGAACTTTATTGTTTTCAAAATCAATAATAAATTCTGCTAAGATATAAACCCTTAGCTGGCGCTGGTGATGTGCTAATTTTTTTGATTAAATTTAGCTGAGATAGCAACTCATCACGGCTTAAATCTCCATTTTCAACCTTAAATAAAAAATCACACATCATTCTAATCTGGCTTCTTAAAAAACTATTACCCAAGAAGTTTATAGATGTGAAATTCCCTTTTTTATAAGCAAACACTTTGAAAATTATCCTTGTATCGCTTATGGTTTGACTTCCTTGCTTCTTAAAGTAGCCAAAATCATGAATCCCTTCAAATGCTTTTAGAGTGTCATTTAAATTATCTATATCCATACTAGGCATAAAACTACAATAATTAGCAAAAATAGGGTTATATGGTGCGTGAGAAACGATATATCTGTACAATCTTTTTTTAGCACTAAATCTTGCATGAAAGTCGGTATTTACAAATCTTATATCTTTTATGTAGATACAAGGCATCAAGAGATGATTTAGACTTTTTTTAAATTTACTGAGGTTGAAAAAATACTCTGGTATTGATAAGTGACATACTTGATTTAGGGCATGAACACCTTTGTCAGTTCTACCACTTGAAATTGCTATTTCATTTAGTCCAAGTGTTGTAAGTGCTTTTTGAAAAGCTCCCATAACTGTTGAGAGTTTAGACCCTTTTTGTATTTGAGATCCAAAAAATTTTGAACCATCATAGGAAAATATAATTTTAATTTTTTTCATAAAATACCTAGTACCTAAGAGCAACCCGTTTTCTATATATGAGGTAAGATGCACTCATAGTTATCAATGATACGATTAATATCGAGCTAAAAGGTTCTATCTTTGCCATTGTAAAAACTAATGCAAAATACAGAGCAACTGTGGTAAATATATATAGATAAATTCCATTACTACTGTATCTTGAAGTTACTGTAGATAACCCAATTGCAAGCAATACAGTTGTCAGTGGAAAAAGTGAGATAAGTATAAAAAAAGCAAAATCATAAGCCCTAGACTTGTCTTTAAATGCCAATTTCCAGTAGTCTTGTATAGTTTGAATATAACCTATATTTTCACTATGCTTAGAGTTAATATACATTTTTTTAAAATTAACTTGCTCAATTTTATCTTTTTGAAACTCAAATGCTTTTCCATTTTCTAGTATCAATCTGAGCACACCATCGGCATTTTGGATAAGTGCTTTTTTTGATAAAATTAGTTTTGCGGCTTTGCCATTTTTACTTTTTTTGTAAAGTGTGATATTTTTGTAGGTTTGATTTTTTTCTGCTTTATCTATATATACAAGCCAATTTGAAAATTTTTGTCCAAATTTACTATCTTGTATATTAAATTTTGCTTCCGCTTTTTTATACTCTAGAAAATTTTTATTTAATTGCTTTGACAAAGGGATGAGAACTATGACATTTATAATCATTAGTATTGAAAAAAGAGCCGCTACTATGAAAAAAAATTGAGATACTTTTTTTGGTGAACGACCAAGAGTAAATATAATGATAAGTTCATTCTCTTTTGACAAATTAAACAGTGTAATGCAAAGAGATACAAAAAATGTTATAGGCATTGTATATATCAAAAGCTTTGGTATTAGGTAGATAAACATGGTTATTAGTTCTATAAAATTTATTTGTAAAACTGCTGTGACACTTGCTATTTTTATAAAAAACATAACTGACATAATGGAAAAAAGAATGAAAAACATGGAGCTAAATAAAGAGATAAAACTCCTAAATAAATAGCGATTGACTCTATCCATAAATCTTATCCAATAAAGCTAAAATTTGTTTATCAAAAACCCAAGTGATAAAAAGTCCTAAAGTTAAAAAAGGAATGAAAGGAAGATGAAATCCTCTTTTGCCAACAATCAAAAAAGCAGGTATCGCTATGAGAGCTCCTAGATATATGGCACTAAGTCCAAGATTAACCCCAAGAGTTGCTCCAATAATCGCAGCTATAATTATATCTGCTTCGCCCATAGCTTCTTTTTTTATAATCCAAGATACTATCATCCTAAGAAGGGTAAAACCTCCCGCAAAAAGAAGAGCATCGCTAAAACTGCTTAAAAAATCTCTTGCAAAAAATGATATAAAAAGAGCTGGAAAGCTTATCACATCTGGAACTGCCTTATGCTTTAAATCTATCATGCTAAGTGCAAACAGGGCTGAAAAAAGAGCAGATAAGATACCAGCTTGAAGCAGAGTTTCACTTTTAAAAAAGGTGATTATAAATATCATTGCAGTCGTAAATTCAACCAATGGATATTGCAGAGAAATTTTTTCTTTACAATATGCACATTTTCCACCAAGCAGTATCCAAGAAATGATGGGAATATTGTGATAAAACTTTAATTTACTTTTGCATTTTGGGCAGTGTGACGCTGGAAATGAAATGCTTTGGTTTTTTGGGATTCTTAAAATCACAACATTTAAAAATGAGCCAACAGCTAAGCCGATTATCGTAAAAAAAATTATTTCCATTTATATACCGCCATATCTTCTATCTCTTTTTTTAAAATTTTCTATTATATCATCAAACTCTTTTAAGCCAAAATCTGGCCATAAAGTTTTTGTGAAAAAAAGCTCAGCATAAGCACTTTGCCAAAGTAAAAAATTTGACAATCTCATCTCACCACCAGTTCTGATAAGCAAATCTACATCACAAAACTCTTTGGTATCAAGAGCAAGTTCTATGTCTTCTTTTGTTATATTTTTTTTATTTATCTTATTCACTGCTCTTACTATTTCGTCTTGTGAGCCATAATTTATAGCTAATATTTGTACTGTTCCATTATTGTTTTTCGTTTTTTCTATGGTGGTGTTTATCACTTTTTGTAGCTCTTTTGAAAACTTGGACAAATCCCCTATAATTCTAAATTTTATGTTATTTTGCATGAGAGTTTTTAACTCTTTTTTTAGAAATTTTGATAATAATTTCATCAAAAAATCAACTTCACTTTTCTCCCTTTTCCAATTTTCTGTACTAAAAGCATATAGAGTTAGATATTGCAAACCTCTTTTTGATGCTTCTTTTGTTATCTCTATAACTTTTTGTGCTCCTGCCTTATGACCAAAAGTTCTTAGTTTTCCTTGTTGTTTTGCCCATCTGCCGTTACCATCCATTATGATTGCAACATGTTTTAAATCATTCAAATTTAACCTTTTATATCCAGCAACATTTCACTTGAATTAAATAGTGGTTCTATGTTTTTATCGATGCAAAAAGTTACATTATACTCTTCATCTTCTATTGTTTGTTTTATAAAGCGTAGGCTTTTTTCAAACATCGCTGATATATCCACATTAATAATATTTTCACAAGATGCAATTATACCTTTTATTGCTCCAAAATTTTCAAATGCGAGGTAAAATTCGATATTTTTATCACTGTTTTCTCGAAACTGAAGTAAAACCTTTCTAGCATTTATAATGGCTGGCATATGAAATACACCTTTTTCAAATGCCAAAAGCATATATCCTAGCGTTAAAAATTCATCTTTTGTTGTTTCATCACTTGACATTTTTTTGATTATGGATCTTTTTATCTCTTGAAAAGGAGTTTTTTGCTCTATAAGCGTTTTAAAAAAAATATCTTTTTCTATCTCCATAAAAGCTAAATTAGAATTAAAAATCTTTGGTTTTATAATTAAATCCGAGATAGACAAAATTCCGTCATTTGTGCTGTTTAAATCACCCCAATATGTATGTCCCTCAAGCAATTTTTTCTTGCTTCTAGCTGTAATCTCTTTATTTCCTAAAAGTAGCTTATATTTTTGATTGTATGTTTCTTCAAGTACACTTATGGATATAGGTAGATTATTATTAAACGTTGTTAGAGTTTTATCTATGTTTCTAGCAACTTTTTTAATTCGCCTAACACCATTTGTCATATATTTTTAGATGCCTCTAAAATTTCAAATGATATATTTAATTTTAGATCAAGTTTAAACTCTAATTTTGCATTTTTTGTGATAAATGTTACTCTATTTTTATCGCTTCCAAAACCATTTTCACTCTCTAACACATTTAAACAAACAGCGTCAAGATTTTTCTCTTTGAGCATTTTTTGTGCATTTTCAAGAGCACTATTTTTATCAAATTCTGCTTTAAAACCTATCGTTTTTATACATTGTTTGTTGATATTTTTTAAAATATCTCTATTTTTTATAAGTTGGAGCGAAAATTCATCACCTAATTCACTCTTTTTTAATTTTCCATTATATTTTTCTTTGCAGACATAATCACTCACAGCACTTGCCATAAAAAGGTAGGAATTTGTTTGTAAATTATTATTGATGGCGATTTCTAATTCATTTGAACTTCGTGCAAGTATGAAATTTATCTCATTTGGCAAGTCTGTCTGTTCCTTTGTACTTATGTATGTAACTTTTGCACCCTTGTAATACGCAGCCAAGCAAAGAGAGTTTGCCATTTTGCCACTTGAATTATTGCTGATGTGTCTGACATCATCAATTTTTTCTTTTGTACCACCACCTGTTATAATTATATGTAAATTTTTCCAAAAATTTTCCTTAAATAAACTTCTGCAAATGTGGTGAAAGATTTCTAAAGGCTCAGCCATAGCCCCCGTGCCTTTGTCTAAGCAGGCTAAAAGTTTGTCTTGAGGTTTTATGATTTCATAGCCATAAGTTTGCAGTTTTTTTAGTGATTTTTGTGTGCTTGGATGAAGCAACATATTTGTATTTGCCGAAGGTGCGATTAACACTTGTTTGCTAAAAGCTAAAAGAGACTGTATCAGAAGATTATCTGCTAATCCATAAGATATTTTATTGATGCTATTTGCACTTATGGGAGCTACCACAAAGATATCCGCCCATTTTCCTATATGTATATGGTTGTTGTCATTTGCCCAACTCTCAGTTTGTGTGTGCAGTACAGTGTGAGCAGATATAGCTTCAAATGTAAGAGGAGTGATAAATCTTTTCGCTTCTTCGCTCATGATGACTCTAGTATTAGCACCTGATTTAACAAGTAGCCTTATGAGTTCAAGTGTCTTATATATGGCTATACTGCCCGTTACACCTACGAGAATATTTTTATCTTTAAGTAAATTATTCATGTTCTTTTCCAAAAAATTTATAGAAAAAATTATCTATGATTTTGAGCGGAGCCCTGTTTATCGCTAAACTTCCTTTTTTGATATCTTTAGTAACAGTTGTGCCTGAAGCTATGATAACATCATCTTCTATAATAACAGGAGCTACTAATTGAGTATCGCTACCGACAAATACATTTTTGCCTATGATTGTTTTATGTTTTGAAATTCCGTCATAATTACATGTGATAGTCCCGCAACCTATATTTGTTCCTTCACTAATTATACTATCACCTAGATAGCTAAGATGTCCAGCTTTTACGCCATTTAGTGTTGATTTTTTTACTTCAACAAAGTTGCCAATGTGAGTATTTTTGATAAATGAGTTTGGTCTGATTCTCGCCATTGGTCCAATGTCTGAATTTTCTATGACTGAATTTTCTATGACACTATTTGTTTTTATGTGTGAATTTATAATTTTAGAATTTCCAAGTAAACTAACCCCATTTTCTATCACACTTTCTTTTGAGATTTCTACGCTTGATTCTATATAGATTGTATTTGGCAATCTCATGATTACGCCACTTTCCATAAATCTTCTTTTGATTCTTGTTTGCATCAACTCTTCGGCTAGGGCTAAATGGTATTTTGAATTTACTCCCATAAAAGTATCGATATCAACTTCAATAGATTTTACTTTTATATTTTTTTCATTTGCGATTTTTATCAAATCTGTGATATAAAACTCTTTTTGGGTATTGTCATTTTTTAAATTTTTGAGATTTTCTTTTAGAAAACTTGTATCAAAAAGATAAACTCCAGCATTTACTAATTTAATATTTTTCTCATCTTGGGTTGTATCTTTTTCTTCAATAATTTTATTTACTAATTTTTGTTTGTCTAAAATAACTCTTCCATATCCACTAGGGTCATCGCATTTAAAACTGCTCATGATGACAGGTGCATCTATTTTTGTAAAACTCAGCATGTCTTGTGTTTCAAGCAAAGGCATATCTGCGTTTAGTACAAGAATTTTTTCATATTTTGCTTCTACGCCTCTTAATGCACCACCAGTACCAGGAAAATTTTCTACATCTTGGATTATATAGTTTATATCATCAAAGTATTTATCCATCTCTTTTTTTATTAGAGTTGCTTGATGATATAAAATCACAGTGATGTCATCAGTCACTTTTTTTGATTCATTGATTATGTGATATAGCATTTCATAACCACTTATTTTGTGTAAAACTTTTGGGATATTTGATTTCATTCTGGTTCCAAAACCAGCAGCCATTATGGCTAGAGAGATGTTCATAATTTTGTGGCTCCTAAAAAATATATATAAATGTCCGATATTTTAACAAAATATTGTTTTAAGAGGGCTAAAGATATCTTGAAATATAGAGTTTAATCATCTTTTAACACAAATAAACATAAAATATGACAGATATTTAAAGGTTGCAAATTATGGATTTAGGAACCGTCGTTGGTTTAGTGTTAACTTTAGCACTACTTTTTGGTGCTATGGCTATGGGTGTTGGTATTGGTCCTTACCTAGATATTCCTTCTTTTCTTATTGTATTTGGTGGAACTACAGGTGTGCTTTTAGTCGGTTTCAAAATGGAGCAGATAAAAAGTCTAACCAAATATTTTATGATAGCTATCAAACCTCCTCAAGAAGATTTATCTGAGCTTATTAAAAAAATGGTAGAATACTCTACAAAAGCAAGAAGAGATGGTATATTGGCTTTAGAAGCAGATGCAAATGCAGAAGAAAATGAATTTTTGAAAAAAGGTCTTTCTATGGCTGTTGATGGAAATGAACCAGATACCATACGAGATTTGCTAGAAATTGACATGGATCAAACAAGTGATAGGCACAAAGCAAATGCTCAAATTTTTGATCAAATGGGTGGTTATGCAGGTGCTATGGGAATGATAGGAACTCTTATAGGTTTGGTTGCTATGCTTTTAAATATGTCTGATCCCTCCGCAATTGGTCCCGCCATGGCTGTTGCCTTACTAACGACAATGTATGGAGCAATGCTAGGAAATATTGTTGGTGCCCCTGTAGCAAATATATTATTAATTAGAGATAGTGATGAAGTGCTTGCAAAGACTCTCATAATCGAAGGGATCATGGCTATACAATCAGGTGATAATCCTAGAAATTTAGAGGGTAAACTTTTAGCTTTCTTGCCTCCAAAAGAGAGAGAAAGTCAATTTAACTAGGATGATTTATGGCTAAAAGAGCAAAACCCTGTGACTGTCCTAAATGTATGCCAGGATGGCTAGCTGCATTTGGCGACTTGATGTCACTACTTTTAACATTTTTTGTTTTACTTTTGTCTATGTCAACTATGGATGCAAAAAAAGTGCAAGAAGCAATAGGTTCACTTGCGGGTGCTCTTAGTGTATTAGAAGGCGGAACTAAGACTGAAATCAGTCGTGAGAGACAACAGATGGCTAGTCCAATCCAAAGTCAAAGTGAAACTGCAAACAGAGTTAAAATGGCCATGAGAAAAGCCATAGTTTCAGCAAACGAAATGCTAAAATCAACTGGTTCACCAGAAGTTACTCTTGAAGATGCACAAAGTGGTTTTGTTATAAGACTTCCTGGGGCCCTACTCTTTAAAGCTGGTTCAGCAACAATTGAAAATGAAGATGCTATATTGTTTTTGAAAAGAATATCGCTAATAATCCAAAAATTACCAGCAAATATGTATATAAATGTCGTTGGTCATACAGATAATAGAGCTCCAGATGCAAACGCTCCTTTTAGAGATAATTGGGATTTGTCAACAGCTAGAGGAGTTAGTGTTGTCAAAGAGTTGATAAAAGATGGTATTATTCCAAAAAGATTGATGGCTGGCGGTAAGGCTCAATTTGATCCAATTGCATCAAATTCGACACAAGAGGGTATGGCCAAAAATAGAAGAGTAGAGTTGAGATTTTATTCAATTACAAGCAAAAACAAGCAAGCTGTGAAAAAAAGCATACTAGATATAAAAAAACAAGCGAAATAAAAATAATGAAAGCATTTAGTTGAAAAAAAATATATTTTTCATTTTTATTATGTTTGCACCAGTTCTTTTTGGAGCAGATGTGATACCTACTGTAAATTTATCCTTGAGTGCACCAACTAGTCCCGAACAGTTAGTTACAAGCTTAAATCTTCTTGTAGTTCTCACAATCTTAGTGTTGGCACCTTCCATATTGTTTGTGATGACGAGTTTTTTAAGACTAATTATTGTCTTCTCTTTTTTAAGACAAGCCTTGGGAACGCAACAAATGCCACCGAACAATATCCTTGTATCTTTGGCTCTTGTCTTAACATTTTTTATCATGCAACCAGTAGCGACTCAATCATATAATGATGCCGTAAAACCATATCTTGCAAAACAAATAGGCTATCAAGAAGCTTTCGAAAAGGGTATTAAGCCATTTAAGGCATTTATGGTAAGGAATACCAGAGAAAAAGATTTAGCACTTTTCTTTAGGATTAGAAAATTAAAAAATCCAAAAAATATAGAAAATGTACCACTAACTGTTGCAGTACCAGCCTTCATGATAAGTGAGCTCAAAACCGCTTTCGAGATAGGATTTTTACTATATTTGCCATTTTTGGTGATAGACATGGTGGTTAGTTCGGTTCTTATGAGTATGGGAATGCTAATGCTTCCGCCAGTTATGATATCTTTACCATTTAAGTTGCTTATTTTTGTGCTAGTGGATGGTTGGAATTTATTAGTGCAAGGTTTGATACAGAGCTTTCACTAATCCTTCATCTTTTTTTCTAATTTTCTTGACCACAGCGAGATGGGATATGTCAGCAAAAGATAGCCAATAGCCAGCGGTATGTAACTTTCAAGCGTGGAAAATGTATAGGAATTTACTTCTTGTGCATTCATAGTAAATTCATTTACAGATATAATTGATAAAAGAGAAGAATCTTTGATGATTGATGCAAATTGCCCTGTTAAAGGAGGTATAATTCTTTTGTATGCTTGTGGAAAAATGATATACCTGTATGTTTGAAATATTGTAAATCCCAGTGAAAGTCCTGTTTCATACTGCTCCTGTGGTATGCTATGTATCGCAGCTCTAATGATTTCACTTATGTATGCTCCAGAAAATAAGGATAGTATTAGGACTCCAGCTATATATCTATTGTCTAGCCCTAAATTTGCAGCAATAACATAAAAGAATATAAGAATTTGAACTAAAAGTGGTGTCCCTCGGATGGTTTCAATATAAAATCTTGAAAAAAATCTAAGTAAAATTAATTTTGAATTTTGTCCATAAGCGAAAAAGAGACCTATAAAAAAACTAAGAATTAAAGAGAAAAAGGATATATATATGGTTGTTAAAAAACCATCGATAAACTTTTGTTTATATTCATAAATACTTCCCCAATTAAAATTATATTGAGTTCCCATAAACATAAAATAAAAGAAAAATATAATAATTGTAAAAAGCAGAAAAAAATTGAAGATGTAAACAATTTTTTTTATGTTTGCATCTTCTTTGTAGCCAATATTTTGTATAAAAAAATCTTTAAATTTGATAATTTAACCTTTTAAAAGAAAAATGGAATATTTAGTCTAATAAATGTTTTCTTTATATTTTTTAAATATTTATATGCTAATTTATCAAATGTTCCATCACTTTTAGCTTTTTTGATAAAAGCATTTATCTTTTTTTTCAATTTAGGTTCATTTTGTCTAAGGGCTATTCCCCAGTATCCTGGTTTTTTTGTGATAGGTTTCAGTAAGGCAACAGTTGTTTTTTTATGATGTTCCCAATCTCTATATACTGTTAGTTGATCATAAATGAAAGCATCTGCTCTTTTTTGTATTACTTCTAAAACCGCAGAGCTTTCTTTATCTAGGATAAGAAGTTTCGCTTTTTTTAGGTGTTCCATTGCATATATATTTCCAGTGGTTCCTTTTTTTACAGCGATGACTCTACCTTTTTGATTCAAATCTTTTACACTTTTTACACCAGAAGTCGGATTTGTTAAGATAGAGAGATTGGCTTGTGCATAAGGTATAGAAAAATCTATCACTTTTTTTCGCTCGTTGGTTATCGTCATAGAAGAGATGATAATATCTATTTTTTTTGTTTTTAGTGATGGAATTAATCCATCCCAAGCTATGTTTTCTATGATAACTTTTCTTCCAAGATATTTACCTAAAGCCTTTGCTAAATCTACACTAATTCCACTTGGTGTCCCATCTTTGGTACTCATTTCAAATGGTGGATATTGTAATTCCATACCAACTCTAAGAGGTTTTGCATTTGCAAATACAGGATTTAGTGCAAACAATAAAACAAAAGACATAAAACTTTTTAATAACATGATAGCTCCTTTTTGATGAAGTGATATTATGGCAAAGTATTTATTATAAGTAAATTAAATATAAAATTTTCTATATGGTGTGGTAATAAAATACCAAAGTTTAATATTATTTGTGTCATAATTTCCACATGTTGCTATTGAGGTTTAGATTATGAAAATACTTTTATTAGAAGATGATATTGCATTAGGTGAGACAATAGAGGAATTACTTTGTGAAAGTGGCTATAAAGTTGATTATGTTACAACTGGAAACAGTGCAATAGACAGTAGTTATGAAAATAAGTATGACCTATATATATTTGATATAAATGTCCCTGACATTGACGGACTTGATATACTAAAAAGTCTTCGTGATGCAGATGACATGACGCCGACTATCTTTATCAGTGCTATGACAGATTTAAAAACTGTTTTAAAGGGGTTTGAAGTTGGCGGTAGTGATTTTATAAAAAAACCATTTTTCCCTGAAGAACTACTTGTTAAAGTAGATTTGAAACTTGCCATAGGTGAAGAAGAGATAATTTTCAATGACATTATTTATATCCCAAAAAATAAAAAGATAGTAAAAAATGGGGAAAGTATCTATCTAAGCCAAGTACAACTTAAACTTTTTGAGCTATTTATTAACAATACAAATCGTATTATCATCAAAGATGAGCTTTATGAGTGTTTGGAAAAACCAAGTGAAAATGCTTTGAGATTTCACATAAATAAACTTAAAAAATCAACTGGACTAGATATAAAAAATATACGAGGAAGTGGGTATAGAGTTGAAAAAAGTTGAGATAGAATCTTTTATAAAAAGCTTTTTACTCTTTTTTATATCGCTCACTAGTGTGATATGGTTTTTATTTTATCAGTCGCATAAAAATTCTCTTCATAACTTGGAAGATACTCTTTTTACTCAAATGCAAATAGCGAGCCTAGGTAACAATGCACAAAATTTTAAAAAGATTATTATTCCAAGAGATAAAAATATAATCTTAAATACTTTTTACTCAGACAATCAAGAGTTATCCGCCTATTTTGCATCAAGAGATTCGAACGAAAGTTTAGTAAAAATATCCTATCCTATAAAAAGTTTCAATTATGACGAAAAGCTAATTTTTAAACAGAGTTTAGAGAAATTTTTGAAAAGTCTAGTAATCATATTTATAATTTCCATTCTTTTTTCCACTTATGCACTCTACCCATATAAACGGTATTTAAAACTTACAGATGAATTTATAAAAGATATACTTCACGATTTTAACACGCCTATTTCAACGATGAGACTAAATGCAAGTTTGTTGAAAAAAAAGATAGATAATAAAAACATGCAACGCATTGAAGGAGGAATAGAGACTGTTCTAAATTTGCAAAACAATCTCAAAGAGTACCTCGAAGATGATATTAAAAAAAGTGAAAAATTTAATATAAAAGAGGTTATCACTCAAAGAGTTGAATTTATACAAGGGGCATTCCCATATATTCATTTTAACATGAGCATGGAAGAGAAGATTATATATTGTTATAAAGATGGTTTTGTAAGAATTATAGACAATATACTCTCAAACGCTTGTAAATATAATAAAAAAGATGGAAGTGTAAGCGTAATATTGAGAGATGATAGAGTTTTAGAGATAAAAGATACAGGAAATGGCATAAAAAAACCTAAAAAAATATTTAATAGGTTTTATAAAGAAACTTCTAGGGGACTTGGAATTGGTCTTCATTTAGTTAAAAAACTATCAAAAAAGATGCAAATATCTTTGCATGTAGATTCCAATATTGGTGTTGGAACCACCTTTGAACTAGACCTCTCAAAACTAATACTTAACTAATACTCTTGCACTATAATTTCACTATAAAAAATAAAATAAGGAGATGAGATGTACTCACAAAGCGGACTAAGTGGATTTGGAAATATGGGAAATTATATGATGGCGGGTGGTGGAATAATGTTTATTGGATTTATTTTACTCGTAGGAATTTTAATATATTTCATTTTTCAAAGAACTCAAAAGGGTAGTAACCAAACTTCTCAATCACAAAGTAAAAGTGCTTTGGATATACTGAAAAAAAGATTTGCCAATAGTGAAATATCTGAAGAAGAGTACTTGGCTAAAAAAAATATCCTCTCTTAATATTTACAAGGAAAACATAATGAAAAGAAGAAATTTTCTGCTAGCAGGTGCTGCTAGCACACTTGGCGTCGCTTTTTTAGGAACTCAAAGTTTATATGCAAATGACATTTTTGAAGAAGAGAGAACTTTTAATGTTCCTCCTCTTTATGAAGGAGAAATTTTAAATGGTAAAAGAGTCTTTAATCTTGAACTCCAAAGAGGTGAAATGGAGTTTTTTAAAGGTTTAAAAACTCAAACCATAGGTATAAATGGAGCATTTTTAGGACCAACATTAAGAGCAAAAAAAGGTGATTTCATAAATATGAATGTTAAAAATTCATTAGGATATGACTCAACTTTGCACTGGCATGGGTTTGAATTACCACCAAAAATGGACGGCGGTCCTCATCAAATCATAGAAAATAACACAACTTGGAAACCAGAATTTGCTGTAACAAATAGAGCATCTTTTCTTTGGTATCATTCACATTTATTTCATCAAACAGGAACCCAAGTATATAAAGGTTTGGCTGGCATGTTTATAATAGACGATGATGAGAGTCAAAAACTCCCTCTTCCAAATGAATATGGTGTGGACGATATTCCTATAGTTTTGCAGGATAGAAATTTTAATAGTGATGGTTCTTTTAGATATGTGAGCTCAATGCCTGAGGTTATGATGGGTTTGCATGGAAATTATGTTTTGATAAATGGAGTTATTGCACCCACTTTAAAAGCAAAAAAAAATCTAACTAGGTTTAGAATTCTAAATGGTTCAAATGCAAGGTTTTATATGCTCGGGTTTAGTGATAATAGAGAGTTTAAAATCATAGCAACAGATGGTGGACTTCTTGAAAAATCAGTATCTTCAAAACAAATAAGATTAGCTCCTGGTGAGCGAGTTGAAATAGTCATAGATTTGAGTGATGGTAAAGATGTCGTATTAAAAAGCTTTAAAGGTGCTCTTAGCCAAAATATGGGTATGATGGGTATGATGATGGGAAACATGGGATTTGATGCAGAGTTTGATTTAATGAAAATTAAAGTAGATGAAGTAAAAAATAGTGATAAAAATATACCATCAATACTAAGCATACATCCAAAATGGAATCCAAAAGATGCAAGAGCAGGAAGAGATATGGTTCTTAGCATGGGAATGGGTATGATGATGGGTGGCGGAAACAGTAATAGCGATAGATTTTTTATAAATGATAAGGCGATGGACATGAATCGTATTGATGTTGTAGCTAAAAAAGATACTTTTGAGATTTGGAAAATCATCAATCAATCACCTATGTCGCACCCTTTTCATATACATAATACACAGTTTAAAATCTTGGCAATAAATGGACGACATCCAAATGCTTACGAACAAGGCTTTAAAGATACAGTCGTAGTTGACCCGATGGGAGAGGCCTATGTGATGGTATTATTTAAAAATTATAGTGATAATAAGATACCATATATGTTTCATTGCCATATACTTGAGCATGAAGACAGAGGAATGATGGGACAATTCTTAGTCACATAAAAAGGAAAAAACATGAAACACGAACACGAACACAATCATCACCATGATGAACATAAGCATCATAATCACAAAGGCAGTGGCACATACCACTGCCCTATGAATTGTGAAGGTGATAAAAACTACACGCAACCAGGCAACTGCCCAAAATGTGGTATGGATTTACTAGAACAACCTACCTTATCATCAACAAGTAGCCAATTTACCTGCCCTATGCACCCAGAAATTATAAGAGATGAACCAGGGAGTTGCCCAAAATGTGGTATGGATTTAGTTCCATTATCTCCGCAAGAGGATGAAGAGGATAAAACTTATAAAGAATTACTAAAAAAGATGAAAATAGCAGTATCGTTTTCTGTTCCAGTTTTTATCATCTCAATGGCAGATTTAATTCCAGGTAAGCCTTTAACAAATATGTTATCACAAGAGAGTTGGAATATAATACAATTTTTCTTAACATTGCCTGTTGTTTTTTACGCTTGTTGGATGTTTTTTGTCAGAGCATATAACTCTGTTAGAACTTGGAATTTAAATATGTTTACTCTTATAGGTCTTGGAACTGGTGTAGCTTTTATCTTTAGTGTCTTTGGTATGCTTTTTCCAGATATTTTTCCAAATGAATTTAAAACAGAATCAGGAAC
>JAADIZ010000191.1 GCA_013151055.1 Campylobacterota bacterium | reverse complement strand
CCAGATCAAAATTGTGTTGTAAATGTTGGTCAAAATTCGGCTCGTGGTGGAGCAATGGCTGCGACACTTTATAGTAAAAATACATTTACAAGAGATAGATTAAAAGATCCTCAAATATATAGTGTAAATAAATTAAGCAGGACAACTTGGGATGACTCTTTGGATTTAACCGCAAGAGTCTTGAAAAAGATAATAGACAATGATGGACCTGATATGGTTTCTTTTAAAGCATTTGACCATGGTGGCGGAGGAGGAGGCTATGAAAATACATGGGGCACAGGAAAACTCTTTTTTAAAGCAATTCAGACAAGATCCGCTGCTATTCATAATAGGCCAGCGTACAATTCTGAAGTATATGCAACAAGAGAGATGGGAATAGGAGAACTCAATACTAGTTATTATGATACTGAACTTTCAGATACTATCTTTGTAATAGGTGCAAATCCATACGAATGTCAAACAAACTTGTATCTAATGCATTGGGCAAAAAATCTTCAAGGCTCAACCATTGATGCTAAGAAAAAAGAGTTTGATAAAGCAGAGAGTGCAGAGGCTGCTAAGATAATATTTGTAGATCCAAGAGTTACTGCAAGTATAACAAATGCCAGAGATTTGGCTGGCGAGCAAAATGTGCTTCATCTACGTATAAATCCTGGAACGGATGTTACTTTGATGAATGCACTTTTTACATATATCTATGAACAAGGCTGGGAAGCAAAAGATTTTATAAAAAAGCACACGGAGGATTTTAAAAAGGTAGCAAACGCAAATGCTACTTCAATTAGCCAAGCTTCAAAAATAACTGGTATCAGTACTGCTGATATAAAAAAAGCTGCATCATGGATTGCAAAGCCCAAGAAATCAGGGCATAGTCCAAGAAATGCTATTTATTATGAAAAAGGTATTATTTGGGGAATTAAAAATTATGAAAATGTAGCTTCTATCGTAAATGTAGCTATTTTAACCCAATCAGTAGGAAGAGTTGGAACAGGAATTTGCAGACTTGGCGGTCATCAGGAGGGATATTGTAGACCTGGAACTCCAAAAGGAATGCCGAGCAGAGAAAATTTGGTGGTAATTGATGCAGAAGCGGCAGAAGGAAAATTTTACGCATTTTTTGCCTGGGGATGTAATCCATTCTTGGATTCAATCATGGGAGAGAGATTGGCTACTGATATTAAAAGAAGATCAGATGTTGTTAAGAGCGCGATGAGCAGAAATCTTGGAGTTGATAATGAAACTATGGCTGACGCTATATACAGAGCTTGTAAATATGATGGCGGACTTTTTTTCATAGATGTAGATATTTATCCTACATTTAAATCAGAGGTAGCACATGTAACTTTTCCGGCTGCGACAACCATGGAGATGAATTTAACTTCGATGAACGGCGAGAGAAGAGTAAGATTATCAGAAAAAATTGTAGATGCTCCAGGAAGTGCAAAAGCAGATTGTCTAATAGCAGCAGATATTGCAAATGCTATAAAATCTCTTTATGCAAAAGAGGGCAATCAAAAGATGGTAGAACGATTTACTGGGTTTGATTGGAAAAGTGAAGAAGATGCATTTAATGATGGTTTTGCAGGTCAAGGAGCCAAGATGGATTCTCAAGGTGGTCCAACGGGAGCTCTTGCAAGTTATGATTTGCTTAGAGTAAATGGAAACAATGGTGTTCAAAATCCAATAAAAAAAGTAAGTGGCGGAAAATTGATAGGTACTAGAAGATTATATACTGACAATAAGTTTAGTACAAAATCACAAAAGGCTATATTTAAGGTAACTCCTCAACCACCGATGCCAAGGCAGGTAGCGAATCAAATTAAAAAATATGAATTTTTTGTAAACTCAGGAAGATTAAATGAAGTTTGGCAGTCAAATTATCACACATCAAGATTGCCGATGCCTTCAACCAGATGGCCTATAGCACCAGTTGAAATTAATCCTAAAGATGCAGATGCTAAAGGGGTTAAAAGTGGCGATTTGGTTCAACTTTATAATGACTATGGTAGCGTAAGAGTTGTGGCATATGTAACCAATTCTGTAAGAGTTGGTGAATTGTTTGTAGCTTTCGGTTTTCCTAATTCCCCTGTTAACTCTATAATTACAGATTTTGTTGACCCAGATACAAAAATCCCTTATTACAAAGGAACAGCAGCAAGTCTTAAAAGAATAGGAAGAATTGAAGATATAGCAAACTCAATGTCTTTTGAAAGTAGAATCTAAAAAATATATAGGCAAGGAGTATAACTTTTTGCCTATGATGGTATCATAAACTCCTCTTTATAACCCAACTCCTTTAAATTTTGAATACTTATATATCAAGATATCTTGATATATAAGTATTCTTGTGATACAATTCTAAATAAGGAGATGAATTATGGACATTTTTCTCAAAACAATCGGTTCACTAAATGATGAAACAAGGTTGAAAATTCTTAGATTTATTGATGAAGCTGGTGAGGTTTGTGTCTGTGATATAGAAAATTCATTTGATATGATTCAATCCCGTATTTCAAGACATTTAAAGATACTAAAAGAGGCAGGTTTTTTAAGAGTTGAGCGAAAAGGAAGATGGGCGTATTATGGTATTCGCAAACCATTGGATGTCTTCCGTCAAAATATTTTAAAAGAGATTGGATGTCTTGATATGGATATTCCTAAATTTGAAAAAGGAAATGATATAAATGATACTTGCAAGTAGCATATTTTTAATCACACTTATATTTGTGATATGGCAGCCTCGAGGTCTTCAAATTGGAACGACCGCTATCATAGGTGCTCTTGTAGCTTTAGTTTTAGGCGTTGTTAGCTACCATGATATTTTTACAGTTACGAGAATTGTTTGGGATGCGACATTGGCATTTGTGGGAATTATTCTTCTGTCTATGGTTCTTGATGAGATAGGTTTTTTTGAATGGTGTGCTATAAAAATGGCAAAATTTTCAAAAGGAAATGGACACTTGATGTTTGTTTATACACTTCTTCTTGGAAGTTTTGTATCAGCTCTGTTTGCAAATGACGGTGCAGCTCTTATTTTAACACCAATTTTACTAGCAAAAATGAAAATTTTAAAATTAAATGCAAAGACTATTTTAGCTTTTATACTAGCAGGCGGATTTATAAGCGATAGTGCATCTTTGCCTTTTGTGTTTTCAAATCTTACAAATATAGTTACAGCAAATTACTTTCATATAGGATTTTTAGAATATTTACAAAATATGTTTATACCATATATCGTAAGCACAATTGTGTCCATTGTTGTATTATGGGTGATTTTAAGAAAAGATATACCAAAAACTATAGATATTAGTTTGTTAACAAATGCAGACGATGTTTTAAAATCAAAAACACTTTTTAAATTTTCTTGGTTTTTTTTGGCACTTTTGATTGCAGGTTATTTCATAGGAGATTATTATGATTTGCCTATAAGCTTATTTGCTTTAGGTGGAGGACTTACATTTTTAGCAATCGCAAGTTATACTAAAAATGTGAAAGCATGGATGATTATCAAAACTGCACCTTGGCAAGTTGTTTGGTTTAGTATTGGTCTTTATATTGTGGTTTATGGTTTGAAAAATGCAGGATTAACTGACTACCTAAGCACTATACTTCAAGAGTTGAATGCAAGAGGAGATACTATAGCTATCATAGGAACAGGCTTTATAAGTGCAGTTTTAAGTGCTGTGATGAACAATATGCCGACAATAATGATTATGGATATAGCCTTACAAAATATCCCAAATCATGCTCTTGCATACGCAAATATTATAGGAAGTAACTTGGGTCCGAAGATGACGCCATTTGGAAGTCTTGCAACTTTGCTTTGGCTACATGTGTTAGCAAAAAAAGGTATAAAGATAGGGTTTTGGCAGTACAGTAAATTTGGTCTTATGGTAACACCGCCAGTATTGTTAGTAGTTTTGTTATCATTGATATAAAAATAAAAAGAAGAAATTAAATGAAAAATATTTTGGTGATGTGTACAGGAAATAGTTGCAGAAGCATACTTGGTGAAGCATTGATAAATGCAAAAATAAACGGAGTTAAAGCCTATAGTTGTGGTATCACACCCTCTGGAAAAATAAATTCAAATGTAAAAAAGATTTTGGAAAATAATGGTATCTGGGACGAGAGTTATCATTCAAAAAACTTAGATGAGGTGATAGATATATCATTTGATTTGGTTGTCACAGTTTGTGACCATGCGAAAGAGACTTGCCCAATGTTCCCAAGACCAGTTAAAAAGATACATGTAGGATTTGTTGACCCAGATGGAAAAGATTACGAAGAGTTTGTAAAAACTTACAGAGAAATTGAAGAAATTTTGTTACCAAAAATTGAAGAAAACTTAAAAAAATAGGAGTTATAAATGGCTGAACATCACCACCACCATCATGAAGTAAATGGTAAAAATCTTTTTATTACCATAGTTTTAAATATCATAATTACCTTAGCGCAAATCATTGGAGGTATAATATCTGGCTCACTTGCACTTTTGAGTGATGCTTTGCATAATTTTAGTGATGTTTTGGCACTTATCTTGGCTTATTGGTCAAATAAAGTTTCAAAAAAAGAAAAAAATTATTCTAAAACTTTTGGCTACAAAAGAGCCGAGATATTAGCAACTTTATTTAATGCTGCTACACTAATTGGCATATCAATTTATCTTGTGATAGAATCCATATCGAAGTTTTTTAATCCTCATAGTGTAGATTCTGTCTTGGTTATTTGGTTGGGACTTTTAAGTATCATATTAAATGCTCTTAGTGTACTATTGATCAAAGATGATGCTCATGGAAATATGAATATGAAGGCTGCTTATTTGCATCTTATTACAGATGTGATGACTTCTGTCGCAGTAGTTTTAGGTGGAATTTTGATGTTTTATTTTAATCTTTTTTGGGTTGATCCACTGATATCACTTTTGATAGCTTTTTATCTTATAAAAGCTTCATATTCGCTTTTAATTGAATCCATAGATATACTCATGCAAGGTGTTCCTAAAAATATTGATATAAACAAAATTAAAAAAAGTGTAGAAAACTTTGAAGAGATTTTGAATATACACCATATCCATATTTGGAGATTGAATGATCATGATATTCACCTAGAAGCACATGTTGATTTTAAAGAAAATCTGTTGTTAAAAGAAGCAAATGACATAACTTTGAAAATTGAAGATTATTTGCAGACAACTTATCATATCTCTCATATCACTTTGCAAGCTGAATATGATAAAGATGATGATAAAAGTTTATTACACGGATAATAAGGAAATAAAATGTGGAAAGAGGCTGTTAATTATCTTACGATTGATATTTTAGGACTTAGTGGGAGAATCAATGAAACACTAAACTTTTTTATTTATGATACTGTTAAGATTTGGTTTTTGCTTATCGCTATCATATTTGTGGTTTCATATCTAAGAACGCACTTTAATACCGAGTATGTAAGAGCATACTTGCAAGGCAAATCACAATTTTATGGAAATGTGTTAGCTTCATTGTTTGGAATTATCACACCATTTTGTAGTTGCAGTGCAATTCCATTGTTTTTGGGCTTTATCCAAGCTAGAATCCCGCTAGGAGTTACTTTTAGTTTTCTTATAAGTAGCCCCATGAACAATGAAATAGCCATAGCTCTTCTGTTTGGGCTCTTTGGTTGGAAGATAACAGCCATATATATAGGATTTGGACTAATAGTAGCGATATTGGGTGGTTTTGTGATAGGTAAAATGAATATGGAAAAATACATACTGCTTGATGTAAAACTGATGGATGGCGAATTAGACGAAGTTAAGATAAAATTGACATTTAAGCAAAGAAGCAAAGAAGCTTGGGAATATACTGCTGATATATTTAAAAAGATTTGGATTTATGTGCTTATTGGTGTTGGTATAGGAGCATTAATCCACGGATATGTACCAGCTGATTTGATAGTAAAATACGCAGGTCCAAACAATTCATTTGCACCTCTCATTGCAGTTTTGGCAGGAATTCCGATGTACTCAAATGCAGCAGGAGTTATGCCTTTAGTAGAAGTTTTAACCTCAAAAGGCATGGCACTAGGAACTGCTCTTAGTTTTATGATGGCGATAACTGCTCTTAGTTTACCAGAAGCCATGATACTAAAGAGGATTTTACATGTAAGGCTTATCGGACTGTTTTTTGGAATAGTTGGTCTAGGTATTATTGGGATAGGATACTTATTTAATTTTATACTATAAAAAGGAAAATTCATGAAAATAGAGATATTAGGTACAGGATGTGCTAAATGTAAAGCACTTGAAGCAAATACAAAAGAAGCACTAAAACAAATCGGTGGTTTTCATAGTGTCGAAAAAGTTGAAGATATTGTAAAAATTATGGAGTACGGCGTGATGAGTACACCAGGTTTTGTGGTTGATGGAGTTGTAAAAAGCACAGGTAAGCTTTTAAACGCAAATCAGATAGTAGAAATACTAAAGAAATAAGTTAAGCACTTAAGTTAAAAATATAATATTCATTTAAGTGGTCTCGTTATATAATTAACTAACTAGTTAGTTAATTAGGAGAAAAACATGATTA
>JAADIZ010000126.1 GCA_013151055.1 Campylobacterota bacterium | reverse complement strand
GGATAACGGTAGAGCCTGCTAAGTCATGCATATCTTTTAAAAATCCTCCACCCCAAGTCCAGCTTCCAACCAATGGATAGATAAAACCACTCATGATAATAGCAAATGTCATAAAAGGTAAAATTCTTATTCGCTCACTTACACCACCGCTCATGATAGATACGGTTTTGCTAACAAATGCCATTTGAAAGAAGAAAATCGCATACTTGCTATATCCCTCTACTTGTACTCCATCAAGAAAAAATCCACTTCCACCGAACATAAGGTTATATCCCCATATCAAGTAAATGAAAGAACAAATAGCATACAAGAGTACATTGCCTGTAAGTGTTGCGGATACATTCTTTGTTCTAACAATTCCAGCTTCTAGCATAGAGAAACCTGGCATCATAAAAATGATAAGAACAGCTGAGAAAATCAGAAAAAAAGTATCAAGTGCGTATTGTAAGCTATGAGCATCCATAGATACTCCTTTTAGTATTTTTTATTATAATACAATAATTTGGAGATATCTGATGATTAATTTTTGTGCAGTTTTATTAAATCTAACTTAAAGAAAGAGTTTTTATTTACTCTTTCTTTAAGTATTTTGACTATATAGCTTCTTCGTCTTCTTCGCCTGTTCTAATTCTAACTATTTTATTGATACTGCTAACAAATATCTTACCATCGCCTATTTTGCCAGTTTTTGCAGCTTCTGCTATGACATGAATAGCTTGATCAACATCATCATTGCTAACAATAATTTCCATCTTAATTTTTGGTAAAAAATCTACAACATATTCAGCACCTCTATATAGCTCAGAGTGTCCTTGTTGTCTTCCATAACCCTTTACTTCGCTAATTGTCATGCCTGTTATATCTATGGCGGTCAAAGCATCTTTTACATCTTCAAGTTTAAATGGCTTTATGATAGCTTCTATTTTTTTCATGATTCTTCCTTTGAAATTTTTACTTATTGTACCTTATTTTCTTTTAATGCCTTGTATATAAAATATACAACTTACTTTAATTAAGTCTTAATTTAGCTTTAATTATGTATTGTTTCTGTATCGGCTTGCTTCTTGCACCTGTTTTTGTATTTTGTATTTTCATAACTGTATCAAATCCACTTATAACTTTTCCAAATATCGTATATCCCCCATTTAGCCAAGGAGTTGGCACTGTGGTTATGAAAAACTGACTCCCATTTGTGTTTTTACCTCTGTTTGCCATAGCTAAGTAAAATGGCTTATCAAAAACCAAATTAGATTTAAATTCATCTTTAAAAGGATGTCCCCAGATAGATTCTCCACCTCTTCCCGTACCAGTTGGATCACCACTTTGGATCATAAAGTTTTTTATAACTCTGTGAAAAATTATCCCATCATAGTAGCCTCTGTTAACTAAGGTTGTAAAATTCTCACAAGCTTTTGGAGCAACTTTAGGAAACAGTTGCAACTCTATATTTCCTTGATTTGTTTGTAAAATAACTATATCTTTACTAGCAAAAAGCGATAAAGAAAGTATAAGCATGGCAAATACTATTTTTTTAATCATTTATTTTTCCTTTTAATTGTGCGTTTGTAAATTTATACATTTTATTTTTTATTTTTTCCAGCATGCCAGATTGTATCAACTGCTTAAACATTCCTACAATCGTGGGTTTACTTACTCCTACATTATCCATGATTTCTTGATATGAACCGTGAAATATATGATCATTATCTAAATGATTCATCACATACTTTAGAATTTCTATCTTTTTGCCACCTATCAATGCTGCAAGCCCTTCTACAATCATTGAACAATCTTCTAGTTCTTTTTTTTGCACAATTGGCAACATTGTATTATATACGCTATCTATCAACTCTCTTACATTTATAGGCTTCATGATAAAACCATCTACTTTTAGATTGATGGCATCTATGAGATAATTTGTTTCTGCAAAAGCAGTTGTTACAATCACAGGAATATTTTTTTTATGCTCTTTTTTTAATTTTTTTAGCATTTCTATCCCATTTAATTTTGGCATTATGATATCTGTAATAATCAAATCTACTTTTCTACTTAGTGCAATCTGAAGACCTTCCTCTCCATCATTTGCCCTTATCACTTCCTTAACAAAATCATCAAGTATCATACTCGTTTGATTTTGTATAACTTCCTCATCTTCTACATATAATATAACACAATCTTTAAGACTATTAAAGTCCATTTTTATCCTCCTCAAGTAATTTTAAACTTATTTGCATTTGTGTACACTTTTTGTACAAACCTTCTTTTTCAAAATGGTGCGAACAATTTTGTGCTTGCAATTCTCCTTCCATCTGTTTTTCTATGATTTGCTCCGACATATAAAGTCCAATTCCTGTACCAGATGATTTATATTTTGTAGTAAAATATGGTTCAAAAATTCTATCTAGTACCTCCTTTTTTATTCCTCCACCATTATCTATAACCTTGATAAAACCTTTTTGTTCTTCACAATATATCACTACTTCTATAAGTTTTATATCAGGATTTGTTTCATTTAAGGCATCCTTTGAATTTGAAAGCAAATTAACAATAACTTGAGAAAATTCATTTGGAAATCCTAAAATTTCAAAATCTTTTTTACATACTAAATTTATATAAATTAAGTTTTTCATATAATATCCATTTAAAATTTCTACACTTTTTTGTATATTTTCTTTTATACTAAAAAATTCAGGTTTTTTATTTGGACTAAAAAAATTTCTAAAATCATCTATTGTTTTGGACATATTTTGAGCCAACATTGCACCTTCTTTGACTTGTGAATTTATAAATTCATCATCCAATCTAATCCCTAACATTCTTTTCATTTGAAAGCTTTGTATGATTAGACTAATTGCATTTAAAGGCTGCCGCCACTGGTGAGCTATATTTCCTACCATTTCTCCCATGGCTGCTAGACGAGACTGTCTAAACATTATCTCATCTTTTTCT
This sequence comes from Campylobacterota bacterium, assembly GCA_013151055.1. Lineage (GTDB taxonomy): Bacteria > Campylobacterota > Campylobacteria > Campylobacterales > Sulfurospirillaceae > JAADIZ01. Next base: position 24,474 of record JAADIZ010000126.1, on the reverse strand, counting down.
CTACTTTTTTTCACCTCTTCTTGTATCTTTAATTTAAGATTTCTATTTAATTCTTGAAGTTCTTTTGTTTTTTCCTGCACCATATTTTCTAGGTTGTTGTGTAAAAATCTTATATTTTGCAAAATTATAAGAGCAATTAATGCGGCAACAGAAATTGTTCCTATTGTTCCTATCACAATCCATTCAAAAGTATTATTATATACTTCATCTGTATTTCTCTTTCCATCTTTTGAAGCTTCAAGATTTAAGTTTATTAGTTGAGTTAAATCTATATTTATAGAGTAAATAGTTGGATATAGTTCGTTCTCCAGCATAGTATAAGCAGACTCCTTTTCATCTAATTCATATAGCTTAAATATATCACTTAAAATATTGTCAATATAGTCAATTTTTTGCTCTATTTTATCAACTGTAATCTTTTCATCATTATTTATATTGATATTTTTATCTTTTTTAGCAAAAATTCCCCATGATTTTAAAACTTTTTCCAAAGCATCATCGTCATCAATCTTTAAACTACTTTTATACTCTTTCCAGTCATCCCTAATCAAATCTTGAGCTAGCAAAATAACATCTTTACCTTGCTTAAATGTGATATTATTTTTTTGCATATCTCTTAAAGTATCTAATATATTTACGCTATATATATCTTTTAATTTCTCAAGAGTGGTTGCAGGCAACATTCTTTTTGTATATAAAATATTGAAATTATTTATCATTCGGCTCAGTCCTATATGGGAAAAACTTCCGATAAAAAGCATTCCTATAACCATAACTATAAAAAGTAAAGATGTCTTTTTTGATATAGTCATATTATCTATGCCTGCTACTATTTTATATAGTGGATTATTTTTCATATGTATTTTCCACAATAGGCTCAAATCTGTCTTTTGTATATCTCATTAAATGTACTCTATGAAGGCACACGCACTCACCCGATGGGTTTTTACTTCTTGATTCGTCACTTATCTTTTGTGATAATTTTTGCATAGCTTTTATAAAATCACTTTTTTTGAAATCTTTACCTACATCATAAAAAACTTGAGTTGTCATTTTTGCAGCAAAATAACCCTCAAGCGAAACAAAACTAAACTCTTGTTTTGGATAGTACTTTCTCATTAATTTTCTATAATCTACAACTTGTTGCTTTTGTGAAGTCCAAGGTGATAGCACCACTTGTGAGAAGATAATTCTATTTGCCCTATAACCTATACCTTTCAACAAAAGTTTTGGGCTTACAAAAGATAAAATTCCAAATTCTATATTTTTACTAAATTTTTTATTTTTTTTAGCTCTTATAATAAACTGTGCTACAGGCATAGTTGTACCTACTAAAATCACTACTTCTGGTTTTGTGAGACTTATTTCATATAAAGCATTTCCAACTGAAAGAGTATTTCTTTTGTAGCTACCTTCTCCTATAATTTTTAGATTTCTTTTGTTCAATGCCTTTCTAACCCCTCTTAAACCAGACCTACCATAACTGTCATTTTGGTAAAAAACTGCAATTTTCGTCAGTTTCTTTTTATCAACATAGTATTTTATAAGCTCTTCTGTCTCTTCTTCATAACTAACTCTAGCATTTAAAACAACTGATGGCTTATGATATCTAAGAAACTCAGCTCCTGAAAATGCTCCTAAAAATGGTATATCATGCTTTATCGCAATAGGTAAAATTACCTTAGATGTTGGCGTACCAACAGTACCAAAAAATGCAAAGATTTTATCTTTATTTATAAAATCATGAGCATTTTTTACTGCAATTCTTGGCTCATATCTATTGTCTCTAGCAATTAATTTTACAAATCTTCCGTAAATTCCTCCATGTTTATTTATATTTTGGAAGTAAGCATTTGCACCCATATACATCTCATTTCCAAGATTATTTTTGCTTCCTGAAAATGGGGCGCTCATGCCAAGCACAATATTTTTTTTATCAAATTTTGCTTCATGATTGTATAATAAAAAAATTGTTGCTAAAAAAACTAATAAAAAAGATAGAAATTTATTCATAATTAGAATAATAGCAATAAATATTTATAAAAAAGCTGAATTTTGTAAAATTAATTTAACAAAGGTAATAAATGAGGTGTAAAGTTTGTGATAATACGACAAAAACACTAGAAGATAAAGCACAGAAAAAAATTTATCATTATTGTCCAAATTGTCAAGCAATTATATTAGACAAAAGTTTTATAGTTGATAAAAATCGTGAAAATTCTCAATATAATAATCATAACAATAGTTTCGAGAGTTCAGGATATGTAAAAATGTTTGAAGATTATTTGGATTATTTTTGGGGTGATTTGAAAAAACACAACAAACAAAATAGCTTGGATTTTGGTTCAGGACCAGGACCAGTTCTAGCACAAATACTACAAAATAGAGGTATAAATGCAGATATATATGATAAATTTTATCAGCCAAATAAAATTTATGAAAATAAAAAATATAATCTTATAACTTCAACTGAGGTTTTTGAACATCTACAAAATCCTTTTGAAATTCTTACTATTTTTAAAAAACACTTGAAAAAAGGTGGGCTCATCGCCATAATGACACTTTTTCACGATAACAACAAAGAGAATTTTTTGAAGTGGTGGTACAGAAGAGATCCCACACATATACTCTTCTACACTCCAAAAACATTTGAAGTATTAGCAAAAATGTGTGGGTTAAAAATCCTCAAACATGATGATAAAAGGATTATAATTCTTACCTGACCTTACACACTATAATGAGCAAAGCCCATTATAGTGGCAGGGACAAAAGTCCCTACAACCCCCTAAAGCTACAAAAAGTAGGACTTTTCGAGAAAAAAGTGTGTAAGGTCAGTTCTTACTTCTTTAAAGTAGAAATATATTTAGATAAAATCTTAATTTTTTCATCACTTAGTCTTACTGCTTGAGTCTTCATGATTCCTTTCATAGCACCACCATAAGTACCTTTTTTATAGCCAATCAAAGCAGATTCTATCTTATCTGCTTTCCAACTATTTATAACTTTCGAGAAACCTAATGCTTTTTTTTGAGCATTTACTCCGTGGCATCCTGCACAATTTTTAAACAGTGTTGCTCCATCACTTGCAGCCATCGCATTTATAGCAAAAACTGCCAATGCGACTAAAATTAACTTTTTCATCTCAAACTCCTTTGGGGTTTTATTTTATGTTGGAAGTTTAAGATAAAAAAGTGAAATAATTGTGAACTTATTTTTCTAGTATATGTAAGTATTCAAATGTAGATGTTGCTTTGTGGACTCTATTGCTATCTCTATCAGCCTTAAATCTTTGATACTCCTTTTTTACTAATGAGTATTTTCCATATCTTTTCATTATCTCTTTAACCTCGTATTCACTCATCAAACCTTCGTTATTGTAGCTTAAAAATATATGCTTAAATGATGCATTTTTTATTAAATCTTCAAAATTGTTATGCACTTTATTCATTTTACAATAATTAGAACGCTTATATTCTCTGAGTCCTGTTTTGCCTTTTGGGATGAAATTATCATATAAACTAATAGTATTTAGTAGATGATAGTTTGCACTGTATTGTCTTTGGTTATACGGTGGATCAAGATAGAGTATATCTCCACTTATTTTTCTTACAAGCTCATTGCTATCCATATTAAAAACTTGGTTAGGATTATCATTTTCTATAAAATTTGCAGGTTGTAAGATTAATTCTTTAGAAGCAGATTTTTTAATATGCTTTAAAAATGCACCATACACAGAAGCTGTATTTGCTACTTTATCAGCACTTTCGAGAAGTGTTGCTAGTAAAAAATAGTATAAATTATCCTCTATATTTTCATGGTCATACCACTCTTTTATCTTAATCCTAATAGCATCAATTTTTTTGCCATTTTTATCACTAAAATATTGTCTACCACTTCCACTACCCATACAATAATTTTGATATACAAACCCATCTTCAGCCAAAGGTAAATTGCTAAGTTTTTCGATATATTTTTCTTTGTCTTTTATCTCTTCGTGATTTCCAATATAGTTTTTATTTAATACATAGCTATAATGTTCCAAGTCATTGCTAATAACTTGTTTTACTTCTTTTTTAAAAGTTCGTCCAACTATACCAGTTCCTGCAAATATATCGCAAAATATCTTCTGCGACAAATCAGTTCCAACTACTTTTTTTACTTCTTTTTCTATCCAAGAGGAAAGTTTGAATTTTGAACCTATATAGTTCATCTATTTCAATTTTCCAATAACTTTGTATTTATCCCAGTATTCACTTATCGCTTTTTTTAGCTTTTTTTCACTCAGTTTGCTTTTCTTTTTTACCCCAAATCTATTTAATAAAGCTGGATTTAGAATAGAATTTTCCTTTTTTGGATCTTGTAGATAAATTTTTATGGCATATTTAGTTTCAATTCCACTACTGTACTTCAAAAGATATCTATAAAAAAACTTATCTATCTTAACAGGGAGCTTTTCATGACAACTAACACAATTTTTTTGATACACACTAGCTTGTAAATTCAACATGACTATTAGAAAAATTATAAATACTCTCACCATGAAACCTTTAGAGTTGTAAATTTTTTATAAACTGAATCTATCATTATTTTTAAACCTTCTTCTTCGGCGATTTTACTTACTATACTCAATCCTATACCAAAACCGCCAACGCTTTTATCTGCTCTTTCATATCTTTTAAAAACTTGAGAAAGTTTATCTCGCTCTATTCCTCGTCCACTATTTTTTATACATAGATCATTTTTTGTAAGTGTTACTTCTATATAGCCGTTTATTTTATTGTATTTTATCGCATTTGAAAGAAGATTATCTATAAGTTTTCTAAAGTTATTTTTATCCACATATAGCACTACTCCATCTTCTAGTTTCAATCTTATAACGATTTTTTTTGATTGGAAAAATAGTGAAAAATACTCTATTCTCTCTTCTAGCAGTCTTTTTATGTTTGTTTTCTCTTTTTTAGATTCTCTTTTACTTGAGAGTGTTAGAAAAACTAAATCTTGATATAAATTTGATATGGTTTTTGCGGCAATTTTGATTCTATTTAGTCTTTTTTGTAATCTCTCATCTGCACTTTTGTCTTCACTCAACTCTATGTTTGACAAAATTGTACTTATCGGCGTATTTAGCTCATGTGTTGTATCTTTTATAAATCTATCTAGCAATGATATCGCTTCTCTCATCGGTCTAAGTATCAGATTCATCAAAAAATAACCCATCAACAATAAAATAGACAATAGAATAGTCCCATATATGGCAAAATTATTATATACTTTATTTTTCCAGATGCCATTGTCTTTTACTTCTATGACGACATATTTTGTTCCTAGGTAATATGATTCTAACTCTTTTATATAGTAAATTTTATCATCTTGCAGATATATATCTTCATTTAAATCAACCTTATCACTATCGAGCAAAGAAAATATTTTGACATACACACTATCATATATGCCTGATTTAAACTTTTTATTTCTAGGATAAATCCTTGGGACTTTATCAAAATTAACATGTAAGTATTTTAGTTTTTGTATCTGTTTGTTTGCATATTTTGAAAGTATCAATCTTTCATCTTTTAGCATTAAATTTTTTTGAGAATTATAATAAGTGATAGCTAAAAAAAGAAGTAATAAAACGGTAAAGAAAGAGTAAAGTATAAAAAACGAAAGGAGTGTTTTTTTCTCACTTTGTCGTAAATTGATATCCCAGTTTTTTAATACTGACAATTTTATCTTTCCCTATTATTTTTCTTAAATTTTTTATATATGTTCTAAGAGCCGTATCGCTACTAACCTCATCATAGCTCCAAAGAGTATCATAAATGACATCATGTGAAATAATTTCTCCTTTTTTCTGTAAAAATAGCTTTAAAAGCAGTGCTTCTTTGTTTTGTATCCTTTGTACTTTTCCACTAACCAATAACTCATTTGTTAGCAAATTATACTCTATATCACTATCAATTTTGATAGACTCTTTGTTTAAATGGAAGAACTCTCTTTTAAGCAAAGTTTGAATTCTAAATAGAAGCTCTTTTAATTCAAATGGCTTCCTTAGATAGTCATCACACCCACTCTTATACCCTTTTTCCAAATCCTTCATAGAGTTCAAAGAAGTCACAAAAATAGCTGGAACACTATCATCATTTTCTCTTGCTTTTTTTAGAAGCTCAAAGCCATTTATGCCTGGCACATTTACATCTAACAAATACAAATCATATCTATCTTCATATATCAACTCTTCCGCCTCATCGCCATCGTACGCAGGAGAGACTATATATCCTTTATCTTCTAAAAACTCAACTATGGTTTCACTTAAATTCACATCATCTTCTAATAAAAAAATCTTTGCTTGTTTCATTTTTGCATTTTTCTTATATTTTTTTTGTATATTTTTTTCTCTTTAACACTCATAGTCGCTAATCTTTTATCTATTTCTTGATTAAATGTCGTTATGTTTTTAGTAGGCACATAGCCTATCATAGCTAAAAGCTCTTGTGTACTCATGGAACTATAATCAACCTTCGCGGCAATTGCTAAAGAAACAATAAAAAATAGTACGAATAGTATTTTCCTCATAATCATACCTCTACTTTTCTTGATCCAAGATTTCTAGATATGCACTAATATGCCCCATAACATAACCTAGTATTTTTTCATCCTCATCACTAAACCCATCGGTTCCATCAATCTTGTTTATCAGCTGCATCACTCCTAAAACTTTTCCACCATATCCTATAATCGGAATCGCTAAAATAGACTTCGTCTTATAGCCCGTTCCTTCATCCACTTGAGCATTAAAATGTTTATCGTTATGAGCATCATTTATAACTATGCTTTTTTTGCGTTCATACACTTCACTAGCAATTCCTTTATCATCAGGTACTTCTATATAACTAACGCCATCTATATACACAGACCATAAACTTTTAGAGTTTTCATCATGAATAAATATCGTACACCTATCGACTTTCAAAATCTCTTTTATAGAATCGGATATCAACTTTATTCTTTTTGAAAAATCATTTTCAGCAACAATCTTCTTGTTTAACTCTAATAGTTTATTTAATTTTCTTTTGTCAATTTCTTGAGCCATAATACCACTTCTTTATCAAATGTTTTAAATATTTTATTGTAAGCTTTTACAGCACCTAATGCATCAATACTTTCACATTTTTTTGCATATATAAAATCTTTTGTTCCTAAAAGTTTTGAACTCTTAGAATCTACAAGGTACAATCTCATCTCAAATGCAACACTTGCTCTATTTTTATCTACATTCTGCACAGCTTTGATTATGTCGCCTTCTAAAATTAAATCATATTTTACCCTAGAATAACTAATAAATACACTTTTAAATAAGCCATTTTTATATAGTGTATTTGCAATATTTTGCTCCACCATGCTTGAAAAATCCTGATTCCAGCTAGAGTAAAGGTAAGAATTTGTTTTATATTTTCCTCTATCGTACCAAATTTTATCTCCAATTAGGTTTTGCACAGTTTTAAATTGCGATATTTTAAGTATCTTGCCATTTTCTTTTTGTTTATTTAAACTATTTACACTTGATATCTTATACTTTAAAATCGGTGCTGACACATCTTTTATGGAGCACCCACCTAAAAAAAATGCTACAAAAATTAATATTAAAATTTTACTCATGACTCTCTCCTGGTCCTGGAATTTTTTTATGACTCTTGTACAACAAATCGCTTGGACTCTCTTTTAATTCACTAACTGTCTGATCTAATTTCAAAGATAATTTTCTTATGGACAAAAGCGTCTCGTTTAGAGCTCCAAGATTTTGCTCAACTATGTCAGCAAAGTTAAATTGTCCATTTTTTAACTCTTTTTGCATATTTTCAAAAAATACTCTAGTAGCATCACTAGCATTTCCAGCACGATCACTCATACTGCCTAGCTTGTTAAACGAAGGAATTAAAGTATCTTCAAAAACTTTTGCATTTGAAACAAAAACTTTGCCACTCTTGGCAAAACTTGTAACATCACTTGTAATGATATTTAAGTTTGTCTCTATACTCTTTTTTAACTCACTTATTTGCTCAAGAATTTGTCCAATTTTTTGCTTATTTTTATCAATATAAGCGGTTGTATCTGATAAATTTGTAGTAATCGCACTAAAGTTTTGAATATTTTCCTTGCTTAGAACTGCTGAAATTTTATCTAAAACACCATTTATCTTTTTTGCTATCACCTCACTATTATCAAAGAGAGTCGCCATAACTGATTTTTTTGATTTTATAGTTGCAATTTCATCTTTTTTGCTTACCAAAAGGGCGGAATTTCTATTTCCTCCTTTTAATTCTACATATTTTAAACCTGTAATTCCTTGTGTGTCAAGCACAGCATATGTATCAACTTTTATAGGGGTTTTAGATTCTATTTCCAACAAAAGTTCAACTTCTTCACTATTTTTTTTATTTATAGAGATTTGTTTTACCCTACCTACTTCCACACCTTTGTATTTTACTGCTGATTCTTGGCTGAGACCTGAAACTGACTCAGTAAAATATACATGATAATAATCATGTGCTACTGCCTCTTCTCCATATTTTGCCAACCAATATAAAAATGAAAACGCAGATAAAGTAAGTACAATTACAAACAAACCCACCACTATATAACTCAATCTTTTTTCCATGTATCCATCCTCATTTTTAAATTACTAATTTTTAAATTTTAAGAACTCCCTAATTGCATAATGTTCAAACTTTTTTGCCTCCTCAAATGTTCCCTCAAAAAGTATTTTTTTTTCGAATATTATACAAAATCTATCTAGTACATACTCTATGGTGTGTAAATCGTGCGTAACTATCACCACAGTTAACTTAAGTAAAGATGCAAGTTCTCTTATAAGTCTATCAAAATTTTCAGCTCCAACAGGATCTAAGCCACTTGTTGGCTCATCTAAAAATAGTATCTTTGGATCAAGTGCTAAAGCTCTTGCGAGTGAGGCTCTCTTTTTCATCCCACCACTTAATTCACTCGGAAAAAGATAAGTAGCTTCTTTTTTTAGGCCTGACATCTTTAATTTACTAAGAGCTATCCCTTCTATCAAATCTTTTGGAAGATTTGTATATTCTATGAGTGGTATAGAAACATTTTCTATGACATTTAAAGACGAATAAAGTGCTCCAAATTGAAACAAAACAGACCAATTTTTCTTTAATCTCGCTATCTCATTATGTGATAATTTTCTTATATTTTGCCCTAACACCTCAATTTGACCTGACTTGAATTTTTGAAGCATGATAATTTCTCGCATAAGAGTTGTTTTACCTGAGCCACTTCCACCAAGTATGCCGTAAACCTCTCCTTCTTTAACACTAAGCGATATATCATCATGAACCACTTTTTTACCAAACCTAGTAGTCACATTTTTTACTTTTATGATTGCTTCACTCAAATTCCAACCTCTGTTAAAATTACCGATATAAGAGCATTACAAGCTATCACCCAAAAAATTGCATTGACCACACTTATGGTTGTATAACGCCCTATACTCTCTGTGCTACCCGTAACTTGAAAACCTCTAAAACATCCAATTGTTGCTATAAGTAATCCAAAAAATGGTGCTTTAAAAAGTCCTATCAAGATATGTTTTATCTCTACAACATCTCTAGCTCTTATGATAAACTCTGTGTATGAAATTCCCAAGCTTGACTTTGCTACAATCATACCGCCAAAAACACCAACGATATCAGCAAAAAAGACGATAAGAGGCATGGCGATAAGAAGTGCAAAGATACGAGGTAACACTAAAAAAACGATAGGACTAAACCCCATCGAACGCATAGCATCTATCTCTTCTGTTATCTTCATAGTCCCAATTTCAGCAGTATAAGCCGAAGCACTTCTGCCAGCTATTACAATAGCCGCAATCAAAGGGGCAAGTTCTCTAAACATTGAAATGGAAACCATATCAACTATAAAGATATTTGCACCAAACTTGACTAATTGCTCTGCTCCTTGGTATGCGATAACGAGTCCCACTAGAAAAGAAGTAAGGGCAACTATCGGCAAAGCCTGTGCACCAGATTTTTCTATATGAACAGCAGTTGCTTTATATCTAAATTTCCATGGTGTCATCAAAATTCTAAAAAATTGTAATGTACTTTCGCCTAAAAAAGAGAGGAAAAAGATAAATGATTCTATAGAATCTATAACATATTTTCCTGCTTTTATAATTGGGGCGAGAAAAAAAATTTCTTTTATTTGTTTAATTTGAGATTTTTGTCTTAGATTTTTTCTAGCAAAAAATAGAAGATGTTGAGATTTTGGATCCATATCTGTGATAACGATAGAAGATTTATTTTGGCAAAATGTTGCACTAAGATCAGCTAAAATCAAAGCTCCAGCATAATCCAATGCCTTCATATCAGAACAATCAATTTTTACAAGTGGGAATTTTTTATTTTTTATTTTTTTGACTTTCGAGTATACAGCCTTAATACTCTCTTTATCAAAATTATTATTTATCTTTATATTGCATAGCGTTTTATCTTCTTGGATAATTTCAAAACTACTCATAGTATATTATATATAATTCCTTATAATAAAGACTTAAATGATGTAAACTTAGAAAAATAATCACTTTCTTATCAGATTTCACTTGCATTTTTTACTATATCTATTCCGTATTTATTTCTAAGTAATTGCAAAGAATTACCTAAATTCCTAAATTTTACATCTTGTTCATAAGTGAGTAAATTGTAAGTTTTTTGCTTATACTCCATAAAATTAAATACACGAATTCCTATGTAAATTATCTTATGAACCTTGTATATGTCTATATTATCAAATATATTCGATAGAATTGACTTAAAAAATCGCTCATTAAAAAGCCTATCTATTGTAATTCTATATTTTACCCTCAAAAAATCTTCGTATTTTACTTTTATGAAATACGAAGTTGGATTTAACTCTAATTTTAAGATAGTGTATGACAAGTTTCTTATCAATATCAACAACCTTCTTTTAACTTCTTCTCTATCTTTTATGGGATCAAATGTCCTACTTATTCCGATTGATTTTCTAGAATGATATGGGATTATTGGCTCCGAGTCTATGCCTAAAATTCTGCGATAAAGTGTGATGCCTGGCAACTTCCACGAATAAAAAAGTTCTTTAGCATATCTGATTTCTCCTAATTTTTCAATTCCCCTACTTTTTAATCTTCTCTCATATCCACTAGCGAGTCCAGGAAACTTTTTTATCGGCATATCTTTTATAAAATCATCCCAATCTTTTGGCTTAATTTCTCTCACTCCATATGGTTTAGCACTGCTAGTCACAAGCTTTGCAGCCCATTTAGAATTCGCTATTCCTATGGTGATGGGCAACCCAAACTCTTTATATATCGTATGCTTTAACTTAATGCAAAAATCAAACAAATCTTCATCCTTAACCCATCCGCTTAAATCTCCAAAAAACTCATCTACACTGTATTGCTCCACCAAAGGGATTTTGAGTTTTAAGAATTTATATAATTTATGTGAAAATTCATGATACAAAAGATGATTTGGCGGCAATACTAGAAGCTTAGGGCATAATCCCAATGCTTGGGCTATACTCATTCCTGTTTTTAAACCATAAGATCTTGCTTCATAAGAAGCTGTGACTATTATGCCTCGTATTTTTACTCTATTTTTATATTTCTCAACAAAAAAGTTTTTAAAATCACTCTTTTGTTTACTGTTCTCACTATAAAAAAGATTTGGCACAAACGCACCACTATTTTTATCATATAACTTTTTGCCGCTAAAGCCTTTTTCAAATATCTTAGCATCATTTCTTCCTCCAACTGCGATAGGTTTACCGCACAAATTTGGGTTTGCAACTCTTTCACAACTAGCAAAAAAACAGTCTAAATCAAGATGTATCTTCACAGGCTCCCTTTTTTGTTTGAATTATCTAATAATTTTGATATAATAATTAAATAAATTGATATATTTATCAACTAATGGAGATAAAATGGATTTTAATAGTGTAGTTGAAAAGATAAGAGCCCACATGCAACACAAACAAAATAAAAAGATATATGATAATGACATAGCCAAGGCACTAGATATCTCAAAGGAACATTTTTCTAGATCAAAAAAAAGTGACAATATCCCTCTTAAAGCTATCATAGAATTTTGTGCAAAAGAAAATATAGTGATAAATTATATACTCTTTGACCAATCTCCAGAATCCCTAATGCCACCAACTCAAAAGCTAATAACACTAAAATACTTCAAACAAATCAATACCTCAGCTGGCTGGGGAGCGATAAATGATAACGAAGAGTACGAAACCATAACTATAGATGAGACATTAACAACAACACTTGGTGGCAGAGGAAAACTTAAAAATATAGAAGCCATCAATGTCGTGGGTGACTCAATGGAGCCAACCATAAAGAATGGCTCCATTATCTTTGTAGATAGAACTCAAATTACTCCAATTAAAGATAAAAATGAGATTTTTGTACTTCAAACCCCTGGTGGAACTCTTGTTAAAAAATTAGATATTACCGCCAATGGCAAACTAAAGCTGATATCAGAAAATAAAATATATGATACAGAAGTGATAGACTTTGACGAAATTTCTATCATAGGAAAGGTTCTCGGAGTCACTCAACAATTAACAAATCATTAAGATAATCATTATATAATTTTATAAATATTTATATAAGGAAGGGAAAATGAAAGAATTCATTTTAATTAGTGTAGCAACATTAATGTTCTCAGTCAATGGTTTTGCCAACGATAATGGCAAAGAGTTATTTACACAAAAATGTGAGATTTGTCACAAATTATCATTCCCTAAAAATAAAGCGAATATGGTAGCTCCACCAGCACCAGGTGTTATGTTTCATATGCATCAAAAGTTTAATTCTGACGAAGAGATACTAGCATATATGAGAAATTTTGTGATGAACCCTACTAAGAAAACCTCTTTGAAAAAAGAGACTAGGAGATTTGGTCTTATGCCATCACAAAAAGGAAATGTTACTCCCCAAGAGCTAAAGACTATAACAAGTTGGATGTTGGAAAATATTCACATGAATAAAAAGCAACACAAACAAAGAGAAAAACAGTATAAAATGCAATAATCTTGTTTATATAGCACAAATTTAATTTGTGCTATACTCCTATTTATGAAAAATTCAAATATAAAATCACATTATGATGTCATCATAGTCGGCTCTGGTCCTGCTGGATTGGGTGCTGCTTTCAAGATAGCCCAAAATTCAAAAAATTCTGTACTACTTATAGAAAAGAAAAAGATAAGTTCTGGCGGACTTAGAAATGACTGTAAACAGAATTATACATTTCCCGTGGGATTTCCATTTGAGCACTGGAGTAAAGACGAAGCACAAAAGGTACTCCAAGAGGTAAAAATCCACTTAAATCCAAATATAGAAAAAAGATTTAACATAGAAAAATATACAAAAAGAGCTAAAAAAATCGGAGTAGAGATACTCTCTATCGATCAAGCACATGTCGGCACAGACAAATCTTCTGCTCTTATAGCCTCCTTGATAAAAAAATTAGAAGTTTTAAATGTTCAAATCGCCTTGCAAACAGAGGTAAAAGAGGTCGTCTCAAATAAAAAAGAGATAATCTTAGCTGATGGGTCTGTCATCTCATTTGAAAACTTAATTTTAGCTCCTGGTAGAGCTGATTATAGCTGGCTACAAGATCAATTAAACACTTTGAAAGTAGATTATCATGACAATATAGTAGATATTGGAATTCGAGTAGAGACTAAAGAGGAGTATTATCCCATAGTGAAGGATTATTATGACCCAAAGATACTCTTTCCAAATAAAGTGAGGACTTTTTGTACAAATTCTGGCTGTGCACACATAGTAAGAGAAAAGTATAAAGGCTACTACTCGATCAATGGACACTCTCTCTCAAAAGAAAATAAACCAAATGGACTTGTTAACTTTGCACTTCTTAAAACTATCCGTTTAACCCAACCTGTTGTAAGCGGACAGCAATTTGGAACAATTTTAGGACAAATGGTGATGCAGTTAAGCGGTGGTTCGGTTATCATGCAAAGAGTTGGTGATTTTAGGCTAGGCTCAAGGAGCAAAAAAGAGACTTTTAATAGTGACTTATATGACTTTAAGCCGACACTTAAAAATGCAGTAGCGGCAGATCTGTCTTTGAGTATGCCAGCAAAAATCCTAAGAGATATCTGGAAGTCTCTAAAAATGCTCGATACTATCATACCGGGTGTTTTGCATCCATCGACAATTTTATACTATCCTGAAATCAAAACCTACTCAAATAAACCAAAGTTTATAGATAAAAATTTTATGGTAAAAAAAGGCTACTACATCATAGGAGATGCCGCAGGAACCAGCAGAGGCATAACAGCTGCATGGGCTTCAGGCATCAGAGCGGCAAATGGAATACTATTATCATTCGTTTAAACGAAAGGAATAAAAGAAATTTGAATTATTTCTTGAGCTTAGGTGCTAAAACCCATAATTCAACTTTTTCTTTTCTTCTAGAATTTGTACGCTTTGTTCTTCTTGATGATGCTCTAACATCTCTTCTTAAGTGTAGGTCTTTTCTGAAACGATTATTATTTCGTAGTTCTTCTATTATCGGGTGAGTACTTTTCTCATCTACTACTTCGGCTAAGCTTGAGAATATTAGAACTATTTTTCCATCAGAATTAAGATGTTCATATGAGTGTTTAAAAAACCTTGGAAATAGTTCCTTTTCATAGTACATGGCCTTATCAATTCCCTCTTCAAGCTTATGTTTTGCAAGTAACCAAGGAGGATTAAAAACAATCAAATCAGCTTTAACATCACAATTTTCAAATAAATCACCATGATTAAGTGTGATTTTATCTTCATACCCAAATCTCTTACATTCCTGCGAAACACCAATAATTGCATTTTTATTTATATCAGTTGCAAAGATATTTTCAAAACCATTTTGAATTAACTGAAACGACAAAACACCGCTTCCTACTCCAATATCTATTGCTTTCTCCTTTGATCCAACATAATTTTTTAGCCATTTATCAAATAGTTTTAAATGATCAAATCTTGTTGGAAAATATGTACCATAAAATGGGTGAAGAATTAAGTTTAGAGTTTCAACTTCAATCCCTTTTTTATACCACTGCCATGAGCTATTCATCCCTTGAACCTCTGGAAAAGACACATAAAACTCTGATACATCTGGGTATAACAACTCTAGCCAACCAATTTCGGGAGATTTTTTAACGAGAAGTTTATTGTCTTTTACTTTTAATAATAATCTATGTGAAGCTTCTCTAAATGCACTACGATAATCACGCTGTCCTTGAAAACTTTTATCTGTATATTTGAGTGAAAGGTTTCTTTTTAGTTCAGCTAAAATCTCTAAACCATCGCTATAAAACTTTTCAACAATAACTTGCTCTCTCACAATCATCCTAGCAACAATAGCCTTTGTATCCATTTTACGATGAAATTTTACAGCATCAATCTCTGTAGTTATAATATTTGGTCTATCTGGCTGGATAGATTGTAAATCTTTATTCATATGATTTATCCTTTATTTGTGTAGTTTAATGTATATATGCTTTGTCTTAGTTTTATTTCTATAATATTGATGATTTATATTATAAAGTACCATTTTTAGATACAATAACTGACTTTATGTGCTTTTTTCTCGAAAAATTCTGTTTTTCGTAGTTTTAAATGGCGACAGGAACTTCCACCCCTGCCACCATAACGAGCTTTGCTCATTATAATGCGTAAGGTCGGACAATAAAATAAAATAAGGAAATATTTATGTCGTTTGAAAAACTAGGGTTAGTGCCTGAACTCTTCACTGCTGTCGATGAGTTAGGCTATACAAAAGCAACACCTGTGCAAAAGAGAGTTATACCTTTGGTACTAGAGGGAAAAGATGTGATGGCAACAGCACAAACAGGGACAGGAAAAACAGCCGCTTACGCACTTCCTATTTTGCAATTATTGAATAAAAAAGAGATTAAAGAAAAAACGAAAAGAGTAGTGAGAGCACTTGTTTTAGTACCTACTAGGGAACTTGCAGCACAAGTTGGAAAAAGTATTGAAAAGTACGGTAAGAACTTTGCATTGAAAAGTTGTGCGGTTTATGGTGGTGTTAAATTTACTCCACAAACCAAGAAACTTGAACGAGGTATTGATATCTTAGTGGCAACGCCAGGGCGTTTACTCGAGCATATCAAACAAGACAATCTTAATCTTTCTAAAGTAGAAATAGTCGTCTACGATGAATCGGATAGAATTTTAGATATGGGATTTTTAGAAGAAATTGTGACTATCTCAAAGATGATTCCTAAGAAACGACAAACATTACTTTTTTCTGTTGAGCAAAGCAAAGCTGTTAAACGATTTTCTGAGCTAACTTTGATAAAACCAATCAAAGTTGTGATAAACAATCAAGGCGATTTGGCAAAAAAAGTTAGACAAACTATATACATATGCGACCAAGATAGAAAGTCAGCACTATTATCGTTCATGATAGGTTCGCGTAACTGGCATCAAGTATTGGTTTTCACAAAAACTAGAAAAAGTGCAGATGAAGTAGGGGCATACCTTGAAGAAAGTGGTTTAAAAACACTAATTTTGCATGGTGATAAAGCTCATTCTAAACGCACCAAAGCACTTAGAGATTTTAAAGCTGGAACAATTCGTGTTCTTGTGGCTACAGATATTGCTTCAAGGGGTCTCGATATCGAGGAACTCCCTCATGTCATCAACTATGAGCTTCCTGGAGACGCAGAAGATTACATTCACCGTATAGGAAGAACTGGCAGAGCTGGGAGTGAAGGCGAAGCTATCTCTTTAGTTTGCAAAGAAGAAAAAAGTGTTTTAAAAGATATCGAAAAACTACTCAAATATGCACTTAAAGTAGAGTTTTTTGAAGGCTTCGAACCCAAAGAATGGATTAAAAAAGAAGCCAACAAACATACAATCAAAGCCAAGATTGAGCGAAGCCAAGAAAAAAGAAGTAAAACTGCAAACAATGTTGTTGGCATGAGAAGAAAAAAAGCAAACGATAGAAATGCTCAAAAAAAAGCAACTATTAAAAAAAGAAAGAAATAAAAACTGGAGCTATTTCTATTTGTAACATTTTTTCCTAAAATTCTACAGGAGGTAAATTAGCATTGCAAATACCTCTTGACTCTTCTTATTCACTCTCTCTTCGTTTTTTTTCTATAACACTTTGTCTAGGATAAAAGAATACTGTATTTCTAAATACCGTGATATCTTTTTTGTCATCTGTTGCATAAGCTTTGATAACTATTGGTATAGGAGTGTCTTTTTTATTAGTTTTAATCAAAGTTTTTGTTGTCTTTAGTATAACCACTTTTCTAATTTTCTCTCTAGCTTTTAATATAAATGGTTTTTTCGGTCTTATAATTTTTATATCCTTATTGTTTACTTCAAAGTAGTATCTATGCTCTTTGGAATCTGTGTTTTGAAACAAGAAAGTATATATATTTTCGACACTTTTACCCTCATTTTTGACTTTGTATAGTCGACTTGTTCGATTGATATTTAAAAGCATATGCTCTTTCATGCTACCCATAAGTATTAGACCTGCTAGAGCTATGGTTAATGCAACACCGTAAGCTATAGTTTTAAATCTTACATATTTAGTTTTGATTTCATGTTCTTCTTCGTTTTCACTAGTCCATTGTATGAGAGATTTTTTGCCAAATTTTGCCATAATAGGCACACATGCATCTGCACACTCAAGACAGTTTATGCACTCTAATTGCATACCTTTTCTTATATCTATATGCGTCGGGCAAACTCTCACACATGCTTCACAGCCAGTACAATCATCTTCTGGTGCTGGAGGTTTGCTCCATAATTTTATACCGTGTTCATCATATATCTTTCCGCCTCTTTTCTCACTATATATTGGTAAGATTGTATTTTCATCAAACATGACAGATTGAACTCTAGCGTATGGGCATATATAAATACAAAAGTTTTCTTTTAGCATAATTACATCATATATCAAAAATAGTGTAATTCCAGCTAAAAAACCCAAAAATACAGTATGATCCATAGGATGTTGTAGAAATTTAAAATATGTTTCAGGCGGTAAAAAATACCAAATAAAATTAGAAGCTGCTACAAAAGCCAATATAAACCAAATAGTTATTGCTACTGTTTTTTGAAAATACCTACCTTTTTTTGTATTAGTTTGCTTATTGTTTGTATTTCTTCTTAGATTTAACAATTTAGTTTGTAGCAAATCTCTATATATGGTTCTAAATATAGTTTGAGGGCAAGACCACCCACACCAAACTCTACCGCCAAGTGTCGTCATAAAAAATATACCTAAAAAAAGTAAAATTAGCACAAATGGCATAAGATACAATTCTTGCATATCAAATGATGTAAAAAGAAGATTGAGTTGCTTTGTACTAAAATTCAGCAAAAAGAAATGATTTCCATTGACTCTTATAAAGGGTAAAACCAGAGAAACTACAGTAATAATTGCAAAAGTTATGTATCTTTTTTTTCTGTGAACTGGATTGTTTATATCGCAATTAGCCATTGTTGTTTTTATCCTTCTTTGTAATATTGCATTGTGTTGAAGCAGAATCATCCTGCTTTTTAAAATCTTTTTTAAATAATAGTTTTTTTCTTGTTTCTGCTAAGTCCTTGAGTCCCCTAGAGTTTATATAATCTTTCAAGGAGCTTCTACTTACGCTTAATCTTTCAGATATTTTCAATACAGAATATTTCTTTTCAAGAAAACCAATAATTTCTAGTCTATATACATCAAATTTAGATTTTGACATCCTGCCCTTCGGTCTTCCTTGTATGGTTGATTTTTTGATATCTAAAAATCCATCATTTTCCTTTAGAAAAACGGAAAATATATCTATCGCTCTTGTGTTTTTGGTTACTTTTAAATTTATATTTGTTATATGAACCGTGATTGACCTCTCGAAAAGACAATTAAATATTTTCATCCGATCTTCTAAGTTGTTTGATAATGTCGATAAGTTATACACTAACACATGATCGTTAACATCAAGAGACCTCAAAAAACCTTTTAACTCGTTTTTAGACTCTAACTTTTCATTTAAACTTGAATTGTCTATTTCGGTAGAGTTTATTTGGAGTGAGTTTTGATTCGCATATCTAAATATGTGTTTTTGTTGTTGGATTATATTTGTTTTTAAATCATTAGCTTTTAGTAGAACTACATTCATAAATGTCACCTTTTTGTTACTCGAAATTATATAACTATTGGCGATGAAAGTCAATAGTATTTTATATTTGTCGCCATATTACAATAATTAGCATAAAATTATGATATAATGCCCTCTAAAATTTTTATGAAAGGTGGTGATAGAGTATGCCAGGGATTAAAGTTCACCCTAATGATTCTTTTGAAGAAGCTTATAGAAAATTTAAAAAACAGATTGACCGTAACCTAATAGTTACAGAAGCGAGAGCTAGAAGATTTTTTGAAACAGCGACTGAAAAGCGTAAAAAGCAAAAAATAAGTGCTCGTAAAAAGATGTTAAAAAGATTATATATGCTTCGTAGATACGAATCAAGACTCTAAAACACACATGGCCTTGATTATGTCAAGGCCAACTTCACTTTAACTAACATTTAGCAAAACTCAGTATAATGACAATATCTCATATATAAGGGTATTTTTGTGGAAAAAAAACTAACTGTTATTGAAACGGCAGAGCTACTTGGTGTTAGTAAAGAAGCAATATACAACCGAATTAGACGAGGTTCTCTTGATACTGTTATGCAAGATGGTATAAAATATGTCATACTAACAGATGAAGTCAAAAAAAGCTCCCAATCAAGAAAATCAAATAACAATACATATGATGCGTATATACAGCTTCTAAAAGATGAAATGAAAGAATTAAAAGAAAGAAACAAGATATTAGAAGCAGATAAGGAGAGACTTGTCTTGGAGAAAGAAAGGCTTCTGATTAAATCCAAGGAAGAAGTAGAACAGATATACAGACAAAAAGATGAACAATTAAAAGCTGTTTTAACACTTGCTACACAGGGTATTTTAGAAAACAAACCAGAGTTGAAAGAGAACATATATATAGAAGAAGAATCCACAATAGACATAGATATAGAGAGTGAGAACCAAGCAACTAAAGAAGTTGTTGAATCATTTGAGAGTTGGCAAGAGTTAAGAGAACATTTAAAGCAAAAGGGTTATTCTAAGAAAGAAAAAAAAGTTATAAAAGAAAAATTTAGTAAAAATAAAAAAAAGAGGCAAAAATAGTGAAATTAGTATTATTGGATGCTGGGACTTTAGGAAAGGTGGATTTAAGTTTATTTGATAAATTTGGAGCATTTAAACAATTTTCTATCACTAACAAAGAAGATGCACTAAATAGAGTTCATGATTGTGATGTGATTATCACAAATAAAGTTGTAATCGACAAAAAAATTATGCAAGAGTGCAAAAATTTAAAATTGATTTGTCTCGCAGCCACTGGGACAAATAATGTAGATTTAGTATTTGCTAAAGAAAAAGGTATCGTGGTAAAAAATGTTGCGGGTTACTCAACAGCATCTGTCGCTCAAGCTACTTTTACACTACTTTTTTCGTTGATTGGAAGCAGTTGTTATTATGATGATTATGTAAAATCTGGTGAATGGTCAAAAAGTCCAATTTTTACACATTTGGAAAAAGAATTTTTTGAGATAAAAGACAAAATTTGGGGCATCATAGGGCTTGGTAATATCGGAAAAGAAGTTGCAAAAATCGCAGCAGCTTTTGGAGCAAAAGTTGTATACTACTCCACTTCTGGTGTCAATAGAGATGAGGTGTACGAGCGAAGAAGCTTGGATAATTTATTGCACGAATCAGATATTATCTCAATCCACGCACCACTCAATGATAAAACCCATAATTTAATTCAAAAATTAGAATTATCAAAGATGAAAAAAGGTGGAATAGTTTTAAATATGGGAAGAGGTGGAATTATAAATGAAAAAGATTTGGCATATGCGATTGATAATTTTGGCATATTGGCTGGATTAGATGTTGGTGAATTTGAACCTATAAAAGAAAACAATCCTCTCTTAGGCTTGAAAAATTTGAATCATATCGTTTTTTCACCACATGTTGCATGGGCAAGTAAAGAGGCGAGAAAAACATTAGTTGACTTGGTGGCTAAAAATATAGAAGAATTTATAAAAGGATTAGAAAATGGCAAAAGAGCATAGTTTTGATATAACAGCACAAATTGACAAACAAGAGCTGAAAAATGCAATAGAACAGGCAAAAAAAGAGATAGTAAATCGCTATGATTTTAGAGGATTGAAGGCGGAAGTTGATTATAATGAAAATGCAAAAGCTATATATTTGACAACGACTAGTGACAATAAAGCTGATGCTATGTTTGATATATTGGTATCAAAAGCCATCAAAAGAGGAATTTCATCTAAGGCACTAAAAGAGCTTAAAAGAGATAGTATAGGTGGCGGAAACACAAAAATAACTGTTAGTATAAATGATACTATTTCGAAAGATGATGCAAGAAAAATAGTTAAAGAAATCAAAGATTTAAAGCTCAAAGTTCAAGCGTCTATCAGAGGTGAAGAAGTGAGAGTTGTTGGCAAATCCATAGATGATTTACAAACTGCAATTACAGCTATAAAAAGTAGAGATTTAGACATACCTTTAAATTTTACAAACATGAAATAAATATGGAAGAAATAGTACCAAATAGAATTGAGCTTATACCTAAAATAAAAGGGACAAAGTGTAAATTTTATCTGTTGCTATTGTATATATTTATAACCTACACACCAATGGCGGCAAGTTTGTTAATTTGGTATGAATATAATTTTTTGATAGGCTTTGCTTTCTTTTTGTTTTTTACTTTAGCGATGGGTGTGGTGATATCAAAGCTAAGACTTCTTTCGTTACCACCAAATCAAATGGAGATGAGTTACAGCAACATGGCGATTGCAAAATGGTTTTTAGACAAGAATATTTGTTATTAATGAGGGTTTTATATGGTTGAAAATTTTTCTATTCTTTCAAGTGCTATTTTATTTATGTTTGTTTTAGATCCATTTGGCAATGTTCCATTAGTTTTGAGCATATTAAAAAATGTTGATGAAAAAAGAAAAAAGATTATCATTATCAGAGAAGTGTTTTTTGGCTTAGGGATATTGCTATTCTTTTTCTTTTTTGGAAAATCATTTTTAAATATATTTCATTTGGAAACTGAAGCTGTGACTATAGCAGGCGGAGTTATATTTTTTGTGATAGCATTAAAGATGATATTTCCTGGAAGTGGTGGGAATAGTGCCCTTTTTGGAGTAGACGAAGAGCCTTTTATGGTACCAATTGCGATACCTATGATTGCTGGTCCCTCAGCATTAGCCACGCTTTTATTGATGACAAAAGCATACTCACCAAATCTTCGTTGGGAGCTTCTCGCTTCTGTACTTCTAGCCTGGTTCGTTTCATCTTGTATTTTATATTTATCACCTTTACTATATAAAGTATTGAGGCAGAAAGGCTTAAATGCGTTAGAAAAATTAATGGGAATGTTGCTTTTAATGATGGCAGTTCAAATGTTTATAGATGGTATCAGAGAATTATTTCACCTAACATAAAATTTAGAAGAAGGGGACATTTGCCCCCTAATTAAAGTTTTTAGATAGGTAATACTCTTATTTGTTTATCAAGTTTTTCTTTTAATATCTCTTCTATCGCATATAAAGTTCCCGTGCTACTACTTGCACATCCGCTGCAAGCTCCTAGATATCTTATGTATATATCAGTAAAACCATCTTCAGTATCTCTTATGTCTATGATTTCTAGGTTTCCGCCATCCATCATGAGCATTTCACGGATATTGTCGTCTATCACTTTTTCTACTTTTTTAAGTTTTTGCACCATTGTTAAACTAGCAAATGCAGCCAAATCAGATTCAGCTTCGTTGGCTTGAGATTGAACTTTATCGTGTTCCATCTCTTCCCTTGTATCTTTTAAGATATCTACAAGATAATAGTCTCTTTCTTCATGACCACCTGGTTTTATACATGATTTACAAAAAGCACCAGCTTTTGTATAGTTTGTTATCTCTTCAACAGTTTTTAAATCATTTAACTTTATAACTTCTTTGATAGTCCCCAAGCTTACTCTAGCACATTCACATACTATGATTTGATCTTCAAAACTAGCAGCATCAACTCCTTTATATGAAGCAGCCGCTTCTTTTATAACATCATAAGCCATAACTGAACAATGCATCTTTTGAGGCGGAACAGCTGGAATATCTGGATTATCCCTCATGGCATGCTCCACATCTATATTTGTGATTTTTACAGCTTCATCTACAGTTTTGCCTAGGCAAAGCTCAGCCATAGTATCACTACTTGCAATCGCAGTGCCACATCCAAAACTTTTAAATTTTGCATTTTTAATAATATCTGTATCTTCATCAACTTCCCAATATAATCTTACAGCATCTCCACAACTCTCAGCTCCAAAATCTGCAACTATCAGTTTACATCCGTCTGCTTTTGCTTGCTCTTCTGTTATCTCTCCCATATTTTTAGGATGGTTCATCAAATCTTGTACTTTTTGGCTATATTCTTCCCAAATTGATCCACCTATTAGTGTATTTTTTCCCATAATTTATCCTTTATTCTATAATTTACTCTCATGCCAATCAGGGGCATAAGCATATGTGCTTGAGATTGCTCTTAATCTTTTCACAGCATTTTGTATAATTTCAATTGTATAGTCAATTTCTTCATCTGTTGTAAATCTTGAAAGCGACAGCCTAAGAGCAGTATGTGCTAAGTCTGCTTCAGCTCCTATTGCTTCCATAACTGGATTAGATTCTAGTGTTTCACTAGCACATGCACTTCCCGTGCTTGCAGCAATTCCAGCTTTATTTAAGTCCCAAAGCATGGCTTCGCCCTCTATCCCTTTTACGCTTATAAGTATAGTGTTTGGTGTTCTTTGCTCTTTTGTTCCAACTACAAAAGTTCCAGAAAGTTTTAATAATTCATCTTCTAGTTTATTTCTTAATCTCTTAACATTACTTTTCTCAAAATCAAGATTTTCGACTGCAAGTTCCATGGCTTTTCCCATGCCAACAATTCCCGCAACATTTAGAGTTCCACTTCTTAGTCCGCCCATATGCTCGCCACCGTGTAGTAAGCTTGTGATTACTTTACCTTCTTTTATATAGAGTCCGCCGACACCTTTTGGACCATGAAATTTATGGGCAGAAAAACTCATATAATCTATTCCTGCTTTTACAACATCAACAGGAATTTTTCCGATAGCTTGAGTTGCATCTGTATGAAAAAGTACATTGTGTTTAGTACATATCTCACCTATCTCTTCTATAGGAAAAACCATACCTGTTTCATTATTTGCCCACATAATTGTAACCAATGCAGTTTGGTCGGTTATGCTT
>JAADIZ010000182.1 GCA_013151055.1 Campylobacterota bacterium | reverse complement strand
TCATGTAAAAGCAAGATGGATTTTTTTGTAAAATTTCGACCTGAATGGCATTGTTACTTAAAAATTCTGCCCCACCGCTTGCTTTTTTATTTAAGTCTAATGTTCCTATTATAACTTTTTTAAAACCCAATTCTTTTATAAGATGGGAACAAGGAGGAGTTTTACCGTAGTGATTACAAGGCTCAAGTGTTACATATAAAGTATAGTTATTAAAGATATTATTATGATTTTTTAGCAAGTACTTATGAATATCCGCTGAATCTGTAAGCAAAATTAAATTTTTATCATTTGTCAGTTTTATAAAAGCATCTTTTATAACTTCAACTTCTCCGTGAGGATTTCTTGCTTTTACATGAGCCTTGCAAGAAAGAATTGAGCCAAAATCATCGCTAATCAAAGCTCCAACAGCAGGATTTGGATATGTTAATCCTTGATATTTCCACGCTTCTTTTACGGCAATTTCCATTAAAGAGGGGCTATAATTTACCATTTATAGTAAGTTCTTGCCTTATCGATATCTTCTATATTTATTTTTCTAGTTTGACCATCATCTTCTATTATCTCCAATGATTTTCCGTCATATGAATTTAATTTTCCTATTATTTTATCTGTATTTATCAGTTTAATTTTAACATTCTCACCGATACTTCCTTTGAAGTGAGAATCGCTTTTTAAGCTCCGCTCGATACCAGGAGAACTTACTTCTAGTGTATAAGTACCACTCACAGGTGGATTTAAGTCGATAATTGGCGAAATTATACGAGATATTTTTGCACATAAGTCAAGTGTAATTCCATCTTTTGCAGTTATAAAAATTCTAAAAATTCTTATGCCACTTTCGCTAACAATTTCACTATCATAAAAAATTGCACCATTTTCTTCTATGATATTTTTAATTGTTTCCATTATCATTCTTTTGAGTATTTTTAGAGTGCAACTCTTCCTCTATCTTTTGAAATAGTTTATCCATTTTATTTATCTCTTCTAAGCTAGTATCAAATTTAAAATGAAAATTAGGACAACGAAACCAACCTTCAGCTTCTAAGCAATAATTTTGCAAGTGCCTATTTACTTTTTTTAAATGAGTCAGTATATACTTCTTTTCCTCATCATCAAATGCCATCTCATCGATATAAACTTCAGCATCATATTTTCCACGACTGCAATTCACATCAACAACACAAAGGTTTTGAAGCATAGCATCATTTAGAGTTGCAAATGCTTCTGGCAATAGTTGTCTTAAAACACTTTGTGTTCTTTGTATCTTTATACTTTTTGGCATAATCTCACTCCTAAAGCGTAGCTTTTTCTTCTACTTCTTTGAAGCTTTCGATAAAATCGCCTACTTTTATATCATGATATCCTTCTATTCCGATACCACACTCATATCCCTTAGCAACTTCTTTTGCGTCATCTTTAAATCGCTTCAACGAAGAAACTGTGCTTTCATAAATGATAACACCTTCACGAATAAGTCTTACTTTTACACCTCTGTTGATAGAACCGTCAGTTACAATGCAACCTGCAATTGCACCTAGTTTTGGCACCATAAATACTTCACGAACTTGTGCTTGTCCTATATTTTCTTCTCTTATGACGGGACTTAGCATACCAGCAATCAAATCTTTTACATCATCTATCAAATCATAAATAACACTATAAGTTTTTATCTCTACACCACTACTTTTAGCCCTATCTTTTACACTTCCTGTTGGACGAACATTAAAACCTAAAATGATACTATTTTCACTTGCACTTGCTAATGCTACATCATTTTCAGTAATACCACCAACACCAGAGCTGATAACATCTATCTTGGTTTCTTCGGTTTTTATCTTTTCGAGTGAACCTTTTATGGCTTCAAGTGATCCACCGACATCTGCTTTTATGATAACAGGTAAGCTTTTTAAGGCTCCCTCGGCAATCATAGAGCTTAAGTCATCAATAGTAACTTTAGTTGATTTTGATAACTCTCTTTGTCTTAAATACTCAGCTCTTTTTTTAGCATACTCTTTGGCAATTTTATCTGTTTTTACTTTTACAAGTTTGTCGCCTGCTTGTGGAACAGAGCTAAGACCAATAATCACAACTGGCTCACCTGGTTTTGCTTCTTTTACAGGTTTTCCAGCATCATTCATTAAAGCTTTTACCTTGCCGTGTGCAACACCTGCTACAACCGTATCTCCAACTCTTAAAGTTCCATTTTGCATGACAACTGTGGAAACTGTTCCTCTTCCTTTTTCGATCGAACTCTCTATTACTGTGGCTTTTGCATCTTTATTTGGATTTGCTTTTAATTCCAATAATTCAGCTTGAAGCAGTAAAACCTCAAGTATATCTTCGATGCCTTCACCTGTTTTAGCACTAATGTGAACAAATTCATGTTCCCCACCCCAATCAACTGGAGTTATACCAATTTCTGCTAATTGTGATTTTACCAAATCAGGGTTTGCCCCTTCTTTATCCATCTTATTTACTGCAATCACTACAGGAACACCTGCAGCTTGAGAATGCTCTATTGCTTCTTTGGTTTGGGGCATGACACCATCATCAGCGGCAACTACAACTATAACAATATCAGTAACTTGAGCACCGCGAGATCTCATCTCGGTAAATGCTTCATGGCCTGGAGTATCTATAAAAGTGATATTTTTTCCATTTTTTTCTACCATATAAGCACCAACATGCTGAGTAATTCCTCCAGCTTCGCCTGAAGCTACTTTTGAGCTTCTAATATAATCAAGAAGTGAAGTTTTACCGTGATCAACATGTCCCATAATAGTTACAACTGGTGTTCTTTCGATCGCATCAATATCCTCTTTATCTTCATATTGTTTTACATAGTCAAACTCTTCTTGTTCATCAATTGTTACCACTTCTAATTCAAATGAATCAGCCAAAATTTCTATAGCATCTTTATCTAAAAAGTCATTTTTAGTTACCATTACACCTAATGTAAAAAGTTCTTTTATGACTTCTCCTAAAGGTTTATTTATCTTTTGTGCAAATTCATACACTCTTATATCTTCTGGAATTTCGATAGAGCTAACCAAAGTTGTATCTCTATCTTCAGGTCTTCTTCTTCTTCGTTTTTTTGTTTGTCTTCTAATTCCTTGATTTAAAAAACTAGATTTCTTTGTGGTTTTCATTTTTGAAGGGTCTATTTTTTTTCTTTGTACAACTTTTTCTTCAACTTTTACACTAAAATCAGGTAACACCACCATCTCTTCTTCTAATTCTGTTGAAATATCTCTCATTTGCAAATCAATATCTAGATTTATCTTTTGTGATTGACTACTTTTTGTTGTAGTGGTTTTTCTAATTTTTTTCTTTTTCTTAGAACCTTCAATCGTAGCACCAAATACTGACTCTAAAGTAGCCTTCTTTCTGATGCTATTGTAAGATGCTTTTAGTGCTGATTTTACATCGTCATTACTAAAAGATGATGTTTTTACAGCTTTAGCAGGTTCAACTCTTCGTTTTTTCTTAACGATTACTAAACCTCTTCTTTTTCTAACATTTGCAGATAAAGAAACCTTTTCTTCCACTTTTTTTACTTCTGGTTTTACTTCTTTTTCAGCATCATCTTCTTTATGTTTTTCTTTAGCATTCACTTCTTCGGTTTTAGGTTTTTCTTCTGTTTGCTTTTTAATTGGTTTTTGTGGGACTTCACTCTTAACAACTTTTTCTTTGATATCTTGTTTGTCTTCTTTTGTAGTTTCTTTTATTTTAAGTTTTTGTGGAGTCTCAATTTTAGCAACTTCTTCTTTGGCTTTTGTATCTTTTTTTATCTCATCTTTTTTTATCTTATCTTTTTCAACTTTTTCTTCTTTGACAACTTCTTCTTTAGTAGCTTCTTCTTTGGCTATTTCTTTTTTAGCAACTTCTATTTTTTTTTCTTCTATTTTTTTTTCTTTTTCATTAGGTATTTCAGTTTTTTTGCCTGTTAGTATAAAGGTTACAAGACTTTCTGCAATTTCTGGAGTAACGCCACTTGATGGTGCCTTAACTTCAAGTCCCATCTCTAACGCTTTTTCCACAGTTTCTTTACTAGTGATTCCCAATTCTTTTGCTATTTCGTGTATACGGATCTTACCCATTCGTATCTAACTCCTTCAATATGTTACCAAATTCTTCTATATTTTTAGATTTAATTCTAAATTTATTTATAACTATTTTTTTTACTTTTTTTTCATCATTTTCTATACAATTTTTGCACATATAAAAACTTCTGCCTAAATTTTCATATCTTATAACTTTTCCATTTTTAACTTGAAATCGTAATAAAAAATTTTGTGAAAATCTTCCTCTGCATATTATACACATGCGTGTAGGTTCTTTTGAACCCCGTATTGTATCAGAATTTAACTGTTTTTTCACTTATTGTTCTTTTTCTATCACATAGCCGTCATTATCTAGCTCAAACACTTCTACTCTAAAATCATTAAATCTTTCCAAGATTTGCTTTTTTATTTTTAATGAATCTTTTTCAAAACACAAACTAAAAAATGATGAACCACTTCCTGAGAGAGTACTCATCAAAGCTCCATTTTCAAGAGCAATTTTTTGTATAATTTCTAATTCAGGCATTGCTTGCATTCTCTTTTGCTGATGGATACAATCCATTGAAGCAACCTTTAACATATCCCAGTTTTCACTAAAAAAAGCACAGCTTAGCAAGGAAGCTCTTGAGATATTGTAAACTGCACACTTCATGGAAATATTTCTATTTAATTGCATCCTTGATTTGGCTGTTGAGAGAGGAATGTCTGGTATAACTACTACAGCTTTTAAACTATTTGGTATTTTTTTTATTAGTGAATATACATTTTTGTTTTCTACCACACTAGATACAAATCCACCATACACTGCTGGAGCAATATTGTCTGGATGAGATTCGTAAAAAAGCGCTCTATTTAGCACAGTTTTTTTGTCTGCCTTAATATCAGCCATCTCATAAGCACTTGCAACTGCACTTACTATAACAGCAGAACTACTGCCTAATCCTCTAGAAAATGGTATATGGTTTATAAATTCAAATCTAAACACACCTTTGTCATCTGTTAATTCCGCATAAATATCATTAAAAATGGATATAAAAAGGTTATTTTTTTTAAGCCTTATATTTGATGAGCCTTCTCCTTTTATCGATATACCAAGGTATGATGATTTTTTAATATGAACTTCATTATATAAACCGATAGCCAAACCTAATGAATCAAAACCAGGGCCCAAATTTGCACTAGTTGCTGGAATTTTAATTATCATAACATTCCCCTTATACTGCTGGCAAGATATAAAGAGGTTCACAATTTTGTGAAAACTTCTTTTTTTCTAATAAATCTGGAAGTTCAAATTTTTGTTCAAACTCTTTTTTTGAAACTTTTGTAATGATTTTTTCATTTTCTTTTACAAAATAGACTCTTTTTAAAGCTCTAATTGGCTTATTGCCATTAAATAAAAATCCATCACTTGCAAACAGGTTGATGCCTAAAGTAATGCTAACAGTTTTTAGAAAAACATAAGCAATTTTTATAGCCATAAAACTACCTGGTCCATTTGCAAAGTAAATATTTTTTATAGTATAATCATGCACGATTTTATCGAAAACTACAGGAAGTATGTCGCTTGTTTTTTCGCTTTTTATATAACTCTTTATTAGTCTGTTTTTATTATAAATACCTACCAATAATGGTGACGACAAGGCCACTACTAAAACATCAATTTTTATATAAAAACCTTTTCTAACTCAAAAGAGTTTTCTTTGCTTATAGTTTTAATTTCATAATTTTTTGGATCTTTTAATATCTCTTTTGTCAACTTATGATTTAAGTTGTGACTACCTGCAAATGATTCATAATTTCCTATCACCATAGCTCCCAAAAGAGACAAATCTCCAATCGCATCTAAAATTTTATGCCTTACAAATTCATCTTTGTATCTCAAACCTTCTGGATTTAAGATTTTGTTATCATCAAGCACCACTGCATTTTCAAGCGATCCACCAAGTGCTAGACCTCTGCTTCTTAGGTATTGTACATCTTTTAAAAAACCAAAAGTTCTAGCTCTTGAGATTTCATCTATAAAACTTTGTTTGCTATACTCGAAACTATACTCTTCTCTAGCGATAACAGGATGATCAAAATCAATAGTAAAATTATAAGTAGGTTTTAGTGATGGTGTAACTTTTGCATATTTAATTCCATCTGTCACTTCTACTACTCTTTTTATAATCAAAAATGATTTGTTTTCGTCCAAAACTCTTTTTCCCGCTTCATCTAAAAGCATACAAAAACTTGCACTGCTTCCATCCATCACAGGAACTTCAGAACTGTCAACTATAACTCTTAAATTATCAATACCATATGAATAAACAGCAGACAAAAGATGCTCAATCGTAGATATATAATATTCACTATTTCCAATGACTGTCGCCATTTGTGTATTTACTACATTTTGTGGAATTGCTTTGACACTCATGCCAATATCGCTTCTATAAAAAACTATGCCCGTGTTTGATTCCATGGGTTCCAATATTATCTTAACGGGTTCGCCCTTGTGAAGACCAATTCCAACACTTTCTACACTTCTTGATATAGTGGTTTGCTTCATTTTTACCAAAGCAACTTTCCTGTTATTTTTACACAAACCTCAAGTACATCTTTCATTTCATCGTTCCCATCATAATAATTCATATCATTCTCAAG
>JAADIZ010000117.1 GCA_013151055.1 Campylobacterota bacterium | reverse complement strand
GTTCTTGCCGAAATATACTCTACAATCTCTCCATCATCATTCAAAATTGGCATAATTATACATTTTACATAATAATCACTACCGTCTTTTGCACGATTTCTAATCGTTCCTTTCCAAACTTTTTTAGAGTTTATCACTCTCCACATATCTCTATATATGGCTCTATCGGTTTCAGGATGTTTTACTATATTATGGTTTTTGCCTATAAGCTCTTCTCTACTATATCCTGAAATTCTACAAAATTCATCATTTGTATAAGTTATTCTTCCGTTTATATCTGCTTTTGATACGATTGAGCTTATGTCTAAAAGCTCTTTGTATTGACTAAGTTTTTTATTAGATACATTTATTAGATTTACCAATGTATTTGAGATTGATAAGTGATACTTCTTTGGAAGCAATATCTCTTTTTGATTTACTTTTCCAGATTCAGATAGGCTCAAAGTTGTGGTAGTTATATTTAAGAGTTGATTCTTTCTCTTGCCATGGTAAAACTCTCCATATGTAAAAAAACCAACCGTTGGAGCTACTTGTTCTATCAGACCAAACTCATGATTTAACTTTTCACCCATAAACATCTTCCTAGCAGAACTTGAGTATATAAAAGTAGCTTCAGCTGGATTCATTGCGACACTATTGTAGAGATAACTTGCTTTTGAAAGAACATTTTCTATATTTCCTATGGCAAATTTTACTCTATCCCCTACTTTAAAATGCCCAGCATAAATATATCCACCATTTTTATTTTTATTTACAACAGACCTTGCTATATGCACGCCATCATCTATTTTTACCAAAGGAAATTCTATCACACTCACTGGAAAATCGTTTACAATTTCATTGCCTAGATAGTATTTATAGATGTTTTCAACTAGCATATAGTCTATCTCATAAATAGTATTTGCATCTGCTTTAGTGACAATCATCTCGTTATCTATAGTTTTCCACTCGAGCGAATAATCCGAATGTATATGCAAGACATCACTATCTAGTGCACATACAACCAAGCCTTCAAAATATATTTTATCATCACATATGATAAATGTTTTTGTAAAATTATAGTTATCTCCCGCATTTCCTCCTGCTATAACAATACTATTTTCAACTGAGTTAAATCCTTCTAAAAAAAGCTCAGAATCCTGTTTTAGTGTTTCGCTGAAAGCTATAATAGCCTTGGTACTTGGCAATAAAAATCTATTTGCTATATCCACTCCAGTTTGAAAATCCGCTTTAGGATAGTAAGAAATCCTAAGATTTGTTTTTTCAAAAATAGCAAAGGAGATTGTGATGGTATTCTCATATATAACGCCATTAAAAATCTCGCCTGTTGTCGAAGAGCCAATAATTTTTGCATTTGGAAGTTTTATTTTTAGTATATTTAAAATGCTTTGAACTTTGTTGGTATCTAAATCACCACAAAATAGCTGAATCAAAATAGAATCTGTTTGCAAAACAGACTCCTTAATAAACAGCTCTAATTCTTTTTTAGACTTAAATTGGTGATTATATATTTTCATGCTTTTATGATACAGTATTAAGATGGAAATAGTTCTTAAAAGTATTTCCTTTGATAACAAACCCCCTATCAATTCCAGCTAAATCTTTGTAAAATTTTGCCTTTTTGTTCTGTTTTTTTAGATAATTTGTAATTTTTTCTTTTTGATTATATCCCATCTCGCAGGCTAAAACCTTTATCTCTCTTCTCATTGCCTCATCTATAATTTGCCTTAGGATTTCATCTCCTTTTGCTCCTGCAAATAGTGCTAAATCTGGTTCATATGAGAGATTTTTTTCTAGTTTTTCATCTTTTTTGATATATGGTGGATTTGAAACTATGACATCAATTTTTTCATCTATATTATCAAGCAGATTGGTCTTTATAAATCTTATACGATTTTGCATATCATATTTTTTTGCATTTATCTTAGCAACTTCTAATGCACTTTCGCTTATATCAGTTGCTATTATTTTAATATTTGGCAATAAAATGGCTAACATTATGGAGATTATTCCACTACCAGTCCCAACTTCAGCTATCGTTAAATCTTTAAAATCCTTACAAATATTCACAACTTCATCAACAAGCAACTCAGTTTCAGGTCGTGGAATCAAAACTCTTTCGTCTGTATAAAAATCTCTTGCGTAAAATGAAGTGTTTTTTAGTATATACTCTAACGGATAAAACTCTTCTCTTTTTTTTATATTAGCTAGAAAATCCTTTGGGATATCTACAATGTCACTATCATGAGCTATCAGCCATAAATTATCCACACCAAGTGAAAAACCCAAAATTGCAGAAGCCTCTTTATATGGGCTAAGTGCTACTTTTGTTAATTTTTCTGCACTGTGGCTTAAAATCTCTTTTATGCTTGGCAAGGCTCTTCCATACACTCTTTGCTTGTCTTTATATTGGCTCCTAATTTTCTTAATCTCTCAACCAAAGGTGGATGAGTAAAGTACAAAAATATGCTCAAAGGATGTGACAATGGAAAACTTTTGTTTTCATCAGCTAGTTTCATTAAAGCCGAACTTAAGGCCTCTTTACTTTCACACTCACTTCCATACTCATCTGCTGCATACTCATTTTTTCTACTTATCATTCCAAAAATTGGCATAAACAAAAATGAGAGAATTGGGGATAACATCAAAAACAGTATAATATTTATATAAATTCCATTGATAACACCTAATTCTATATATATATCTTGAGGCAGGTTGCCAAATATAGCAAACATTACAAAAAGCATCAAACCACTTGATAGGATATTTTTAATTATATCTTTATGTTTAAAGTGTCCTAGCTCATGTCCAAGCACTGCTAAAAGTTCATTTTTGTCCAATTTCTCTATCAAAGTATCAAACAGTACCACTCTTTTTGATTTTCCAAGTCCCCCAAAATATGCATTTAATCTGCTATCTCTTTTACTTGCATCTAGGCTAAAAACACCGCTACTTTTCAAACCTGCTTTTTGCAATAAATTTTCTATAGCACTTTTTAAATCTTCATTTTCAAGAGGAGTAAATTTGTTAAATATAGGAGCTATTAGGGTTGGATAAATCATATTTACAAACAAGATTATAATAAAAACAGCAACAAATCCCCATATCCACCAAGAGACAAATGTAAGCATTATCCAAGAGATGAGTGCTATGACGAGTGAACCAAATACTAAAAAAAGTAAACCTGATTTAACAGTATCAATCACATAAGTCTTTGCATCAATTTTAGAAAATCCAAACTCTTTGTCAAGTGAAAAAGTTTTATGCAAATCAAATGGTAATGAAAACAGGTAATTTATCACTATAAAAGCATCTACAAAAACAACTGATTTTAAAATCTCATTTTGAAAGTATATTTGACTATCTAGCATATTTAAACCATATCCAATCCACCAAAAAAATAGTAGCAAGTCATATAATATGCTTACTAGTTCAATCTTTGAAGTTGCAATCTTATAATTTGCTGCTTTTATAAAATTGGCTGGAGTTAAAATTACTGGTTTTGTTTTTTTTGCTTTTATCACAAAACCAATCTCCATAATTGCTACATAAAATTTTATAAAAGCATAGAGCGTGTATATTACACTAATCATCATCAACATATATTTACCTTAAATTTTTTATCTGTATTCTAGCAAAATCTTGTTAAAATCTTACTCGTATTTTTTATTATTAGGATTTTATTTGGCATTATTGGACTTGTTAGACATCAGCAAATCTTTTGAATCACAACATATTATTGAACATATTGATTTTTCAGTGCATTTGGGTGAAAGGATTTGCATCATCGGAAAAAATGGTGGTGGAAAATCTACTTTGTTAAAAATCATCAACGGCTCATTAAAAGTTGATGAAGGTCGCAGGATCACTCAAAACTTTTTAAAGATTGAAATGCTCGACCAAACTCCAACATTCGAAGAAAATATAAATGTTAAAGATGCTATTAAAAATGAATTAAAAGAGTTAAAAGATGCTCAAGAAAGATATAATGAAATCCTGCTAAAGCTAACTGAAGATTTCAATAACACAGAACTTTTAAAAGAACAAGAAAAATTGACAAATTTTTTGGACACGCACGATGCTTGGAATTTGGATGATAAAATACAAAGAGTTTTACAAAAATTTAACCTAAAAGAGTATGAAGACAAATCTATAAATATGCTCAGTGGTGGAGAGCAAAGAAGAGTTACCTTAGCTGGTTTGATACTAAAAAAACCTGATATTTTACTACTAGATGAACCTACTAACCATCTTGATGTTTATATGGTAGAATTTTTAGAAGAGATGCTTATAAAAGAACAGTTTACTCTTGTTTTTATATCTCATGATAGGTATTTTATAGATAAACTTGCCACTAGAACTATAGAGATTGAAAATTGTGGAATAAGAAATTTCAAAGGTGGATATCAAGACTATCTTAGTGAAAAGGGGATAATTTTGCAAGCCATGAGCCAAGAGCATCATAATCTTTTAAAGCTATTAAAAAGAGAAGAAGAGTGGCTAAACAGAGGTGTAAAAGCCAGACTCAAAAGAAATGAAGGACGAAAACAAAGAGTATTTGAATTAAAAGATAAGGCCAAGACAAATCCATCACTAATAACCAAAATGAAACTAGAGCTTCAAAGAGAGCAGAAAAATTTTAATCAAGACAAATCATCAAATAAACAAAAAATGCTTTTTGAAATGTATGATATACAAAAATCACTTGGAAATAAAAATCTTATAGAAACTTTTTCAACTAGAATTTTACAAAAAGACTCTATCGCAGTTGTAGGTAAAAATGGCTCAGGGAAATCTACATTTTTGAGAATTTTACTTGGTGACTTAAAGATTGATAGTGGAATTTTTAAAAAGGGTAATTTTAAGATAGGATATTTTGATCAACAAAGAGAAATGCTTGATAATGACAAAAATCTTATAGAAACTTTTTGTCCAAACGGCGGAGATAGAGTAGATGTGAGAGGAAGTAGTATGCATGTCTATGGGTACATGAAAAATTTTCTATTTCATAAAGAAGATATAAATAAAAAAATAGGAATTTTGAGCGGTGGAGAAAAAAACAGAGTCGCTCTTGCACTTTTATTTACCAAAGATGTTGACTGCCTCATACTTGATGAACCCACAAATGACCTTGATATTCCTACTATAAATATACTTGAAGAATACATCCAAAACTTTCAAGGGGCTGTCATATTTGTAAGCCATGATAGATACTTTGTAGATAAAATAGCTCAAAAACTTTTTATATTTAAAGGAAATGGCAAGATAGAAGAAAGTTGGCAAAATTATAGCGAATATCTTAGCTTGGAAAAAGAGATTAGAGAACTTGATAGTTTTAATTCTAAAGAAAAAACTAATATAAAAAAGAAAAATAAATCACAAAATTCTATAAAACTAAGCTATAAGGAAAAACAAGATTATAAAACACTCCCTCTAGAGATAGAAAAGATTGAAGAGGAGTTGGCAAAATTAAATAAATGTTTAGAAAGCCCAGAGTGCTATGAAAAAATTGGACTTAAAAATTTGAGTGATGATCTAGATAGAAAACAAATCTACCTAGATCAATTAATTGAAAAATTTTTAGAAATAGAAGAGAAACTAGAAACAACTAAACCTTAAATTGGGATAAATCGTCATCTAAATCTTTTGATACCTTTGACATTTTTTCAGAGATATTTGACAATTCCTTTGCTATCTTTTCATTATTTTTTGAGGCCTCAAATGCTTCTTGCATATTTTTCATCATAACCGTTATCATACTTGACACATCAATTGCTCTTTGTAAGGACTCTTTTGAAGTTGCAATAGACTCATTTGTTTTTATTCTTGTTTCATCTGCACCATTTTTAACAATATCTGCATTTAATGAAATCTCTCTGATATTTTTTGCATTTTTTTGCATATCAGCACTTAATTGCATCACGCCTTGAACTATAACACTAATAGTAGCGTCAATTTCAGATAATGACTTTTGAGTTCGTTCAGCTAGCTTTCTAACTTCGTCAGCAACAACAGCAAATCCACGACCATGTTCTCCTGCTCTTGCTGCTTCTATAGCAGCGTTTAAGGCAAGTAAATTTGTTTGATCTGCTATATCCTTAATCATTTCAAGCACACCCTTTATCTGCTCTGTTTGTGTCACAACTTCTTGAATTTTAGCTGACATTTCTTCTTCAGCAATGCTTGTATTTTGTATGCTTTGAACTACTCCATCAAGAGAATTTACCATATTATCTAAAACTTTAAAAGAGGACATACTATCTTTTACATTTTTATTTGACATCTCTTTTGCAAATTTTAATGTTTCTTCCACGCTTTGTGCATTATTTAATGTTTTATTGATTTGCTCATACTCTTTTTTGGCACTATCTAGTATATTACTGGAACTGAGGTATAGATATTTACCTGTTTCATCAACTATATGTGAATTTTTTTGAGAAGCTATGACTGTTGCTTGAATTTTATTTATAAAATTATTTACCTCATGAGCTACTTCTCCTATCTCATCATTACTTTTAATATCTACTCTTTTTGTCAAATCTCCATCACCACTTGAAAGATCCTTGACTCTATCTAAAAGCAAATCTATAGGGTTTACTACAACCTTTTTCAAAACTATAAAAACTAATATTGATATTGATATAATAAACAGTGAAATCAAAAAGATTGCTAAAAACTTAATGCTATTTTTATGAATATTTGCATCAATATTATCTAGCGAAAAGGTCAAATCCATCACTCCTAATACATCACCAACATGTGAAGTT
This sequence comes from Campylobacterota bacterium, assembly GCA_013151055.1. Taxonomy (GTDB): domain Bacteria; phylum Campylobacterota; class Campylobacteria; order Campylobacterales; family Sulfurospirillaceae; genus JAADIZ01. The sequence goes on along the minus strand of JAADIZ010000117.1, from coordinate 228 downwards.
GCATGGCAAGCCAAACAATTTGCTTGAGCTATCAATGGTCTAAGCAGTCTTAGTTTATGCTCGCCATTTTCTTTCACATCAAACTCTTTTTCCATTGGTTTTTCAAACAGCCCTCTAATTACTGCTTCATGTGATACTCTATCTTTTGAACCAAACATCTCTATAACAGCTTGAGATTTATGGATTTTGAGTTTTTTTATACCTGGCATTTTTGCAGAATCTTTGATT
>JAADIZ010000073.1 GCA_013151055.1 Campylobacterota bacterium | reverse complement strand
GTATCCATACTATAAATGGATTTTCTGCTCATGCAGACCAAAAAGATATATTGAACTGGGTTTCAAAGATAGATGGATTAAAAATGATTTGTTTAATTCATGGTGAAAAAGATAAGCAAGAAGTTTTGCAAAAAGCTTTAGAAGAAAAATTGGAAAAGAAAGTACATATCGTAGAACCAGAAGAAAAAATATATCTTTAAAATATTAAAAAGAGAGAAAGAGATGTTTACAGGACTTATAAGAGAATTTGCCACAGTTGTTAGTTACCAAAACAGTATTTTAACTCTAAAGGCTAAGTATAAACCAAATATTGGTGATAGTGTTGCGGTAAATGGTGTTTGTTTGACAGTTATATCACTAAAAAATGATACTTTCGGAGTTGAACTTTCAAACGAAACAAGAGGCATAATGGCGATAAAAAATTTAAAAGGAAAAGTTCATATAGAACCTGCCATGAAGTTTGGCGATAGACTTGAAGGGCATATAGTCCAAGGGCATGTTGATTGTGTTGGGGTTATCAAAAATATCAATAAAAATCAAAATGCAACTGATTTTTATATCTCATATCCAAAAGAGTTTTTTAAGTATATAGTTCCAAAAGGCAGTATTGCGATTGATGGAGTAAGCTTGACTATAAATGATGTGATGAGTGAGCAGTTTAGGCTTACTATCATTTCGCATACTTTTACTCAAACGCTTTTTGGCTCGTATAAAATAGGGCAAAAGGTAAATATAGAGACTGATATGTTTGCGAGATATGTTTATCATATGTTAAAAGGAGATAAATCTCTCAGTTGGAATGAAGTTGATGGCATAATGGCAAGATTTTAGATGAAGTTTCTTTTTACAAATAGAGATTCAGGCGTGAGTAAAGCAGAATTTAAAAGTTTTAATTTAGCTCAACATGTAGGAGATGACCCTAAAAATGTGACTAAAAATCGTGAGCTACTCTGCGGGCATATTGGAGCCAAAAATTTAGTTTTTATGGATCAAATTCACGGTGACCACATAGAAATCATCAGCAAACTTGACACGAAAAAGGTGCTTAAAACAGATGGTATGATTACAAATCTAAAAGATATCGTTCTTTGTGTTATGGTGGCTGATTGTCTTCCTATTTTGTTTTATGATGATGTAAAAAAAGTCATAGCAGCAGCACATGCAGGCAGAAATGGGGTGAGACTAAAGATAGCAAATAAAATTATACAAGAGATGGCAAAAGAGTTTTTTTGTAAAGTTGAAAATATAAAAGTTTATATCGGAGCAGGCATAAAAACTTGTTGTTATGAGATAAAAAGAGATACAAGTTTGGGCTTTGAAGATTATCTTATTTTTAAAGATAAAAAAATGTATCTTGATATCACAAAAAAATGTGTAGATGACTTAAAAGATATAGGAGTAAGTGAAGAAAATATGGAAGTTTCAACTATCTGTACAAGTTGTGATGAAAGCTATTTTTCATATAGAAGAGATGGAAAAACAGGAAGATTTTGCGGAGTGATAACGCTATGAACAAAAAACGAGTAATCAAGCAATACGAAGAAATTGCAAAAAATAACCTAAATATCAAAAATAATGAAATGTCAGAAGCAATCATAAAAAAAGCAAAACTATACAATATTTCACTTTTTGAAGATAAGATTTTAGCATCTAGGCTATTGGGTATCGAGTCTGTTCAAGAGTTGCCGAAAGAAAGACTAAGTCAAATAGCCAAGATAATAAAATCCATCATAGATATCGAAGAAAAAGCCCAACTTAGTAGCTAGCTTTTTGTAAAACTACTTCACCAAAGAGTAAAATTCATCTTTAAATTTATTTATATAGCTATCTATTATAAAAGCGACTGATGGTGCAAAAACGCATATGCTTTTTCCATTTAGTAAAAAGCTTAGGCTAAGAAGCGTATCTAAATCTTTTTTTGTTCCATTTCCATCTAAGATTTTGCCCATGAGCTTATCTGACCAACTAACACCCTCTCTGCAAGGTGTGCATTGTCCGCAAGATTCGTGATGATAAAATTCAAATAGATTTTTGACAACTTTTGGCATAAAAACAGTCTCATCCATCAATATCATGCCACCAGTCCCTAAGCTAGAGCCATGAGCTTTTAAGGATTCATAATCAAGTGTAATTCCTTCGAGTTCGTCTGCTTTTAATACATGACAAGATGATCCTCCTGGCACTAAAGCTTTTAACTTTTTGCCATCTCTCATGCCGCCACCTATTTTATTGATGAATTCGAGCATATTTGTTCCAAATTCTAGCTCATAAATGCCTGGATTTTTTATGTGACCACTCATACCAAAAAGCATAGTTCCTGGGTTTTTCTCAGTTCCGTAAGCTCTATAAGCTTCAAATCCTTCTTTAATGATAAAAGGTACACTTGAGATAGTTTCTACATTATTTACAACACTAGGACAATCAAAAAACCACTCTGGCTCTTTTTGTTTTGGTTTTAGTCTTGGATGACCTCTTTTGCCCTCAAGTGATTCTACGAGAGCCGATTTTTCACCGCAAATATAAGCACCTGCACCTCTGTGAAGTGTCACTTCCAACTTGTAATCATAACCTAAAACATTATCTCCCAAAATTCCAGCTTCATAAGCTTCATCTATGGCAGTTTGTAATCTTTTTGCCCAAAAAACATATTCACCTCTTATGTATATATAGGCATGATTTGATTTGATAGCATAACTAGAACAGATAATTCCCTCTATCAAAAGATGAGGGTCATACTCTAGTATCTGTCTGTCTTTAAAGGTACCAGGTTCGCTTTCATCTGCATTTACTATCAGATAAGTTGGCTTGTCGCTAGGATTGGGAATGAGTTTCCACTTTGCTCCCGCACTTGCTCCACCGCCACCTTTTCCTCTTAGTCCGCTTTTATCTACTTCATCTAAAACAGCTTCAGGACTCATGGAAAAAAGTTTTTTTAATGAAGAGTATCTGTCGTTTTCTCTAGCAACTTTGAGTTTGTGTGAATCTTTTATATCGAAATTTTTACTTACAATTTTTTTTATCATTTTAAACCATCCAAGATTTCATCTATCATTTGCGGAGTCGTATTTTGTATATAATCCTCGTTAATACAAACACAAGGTGCAGTTCCACATGAACCCAAACACTCAACTTCTGTTATGGTGAATTTCATATCTTTTGTACTTTGTCCAGTCTTTATGTTTAGTTTGTTTTCTATATGTTTTTTGATGTCTTCACTTCCTCGAAGCATGCAAGAGAGAGTTTTGCAAACTTGGATATTGTATTTTGCAATTGGCTCTAAATGAAACATAGTATAAAAAGAAGCAACAGAATATATATCCATCGGTGATTTATCAAGTTTTTTAGCCAAATATTGCATAGCCTCAGGCGAAATCCATCCCTCTTGATATTGAATCATCCATAAACTTGGAAGCATTAACGAGTCTTTTTTTGGATATCTTGTTAATAATTCTTGAAATTTATCTTCATTTTTTTCATTAAATTCGAAACTCATCTATCTAATTCCCCTGCTATTATATTTAAACTACCCAAATCCAAAACAGCATCAGCTATCATTTCACCTTCAATCATGTCAGGCAAAGCTGCCATCGCATAAAAACAAGGAGGTCGAACTTTGACCCTATAAGGCGTGCCACTTCCATCGCTTGCTATATAAAATCCCAATTCCCCATTTGCGGCTTCTATAGAGCTATAATATTCGCCACTAGGAACTTTTACGCCCTCTGTCACTAACTTAAATTGGTTCATTAATCCTTCGATATTTGAGTAAACATTTTTCTTAGCAGGAAATATTATAGAGTGGTCATCTATATTGTATTTTCCTTTTGGCAAAACTTTCATGGCTTGATGTATGATTTTTATACTTTGTCTTATCTCTTCAAATCTTACCATCATTCTATCATACACATCACCCGTACTTCCAAGTGCCACATCAAAATCAAATGTATCGTAAAAGTAGTAGGGATGGTTTACTCTAACATCATAATTTACCCCACAAGCTCTCAGATTTGGTCCACTCCAGCCTCGATTTATTGCATCTTCGGCTGTTATTATACCTATATTTTGTGCTCTGTCTTGAAAGATTCTATTGTGTTCTATCAAGCTTAGTGAGTCATCCATGCCCTTTTGCACATCCTTGATACATTCTTTCAAATCATCTTCAAAACCATCATATAAGTCATGGGTCATCCCGCCAATCCTCATGTAGGAGTTAGTTAGTCTTGCCCCAGTTAATTTTGATAGTAAGTGGTAAGCAGTTTCTCTAGGATTGTAAAGATACCAATAATTTGTCAAAGCTCCCATGTCAACTAAATTTGCTGCTAGGCAGACAAGATGGTCTATTATCCTCGATAATTCTCCTATAATCACCCGTATAAATTGCCCTCGCTGCGGTAATTCAACCCCGAGCATGCCCTCAACTGTATGAGCAAATGCTATGTTGTTAAGTATGGCAGAGCAATAATTTAATCTATCAGTATAGGGTATGATTTGATTATAAGTGTGATTTTCACAAGATTTTTCAAAACCTCTATGAAGATAGCCGATTTCGCTAACTGCACTTTGTATATTTTCCCCATCAAGTGCCACAAATGTTCGGATAGTTCCATGGCTTGCTGGATGTGCAGGTCCTAGATTTAAGAACATCAAATCATCGTGATTTTCATACCCTTTTGCTTTTAATCTTGGAGTCATTTCATCCATTAAATCATCAGTTTTAGTACAAAGCTGACCTTTTGTTATAGGATAATCTTTTCTTAATGGATGCCCGATAAATTCTTTGTGATTTAAAATTCTTTTTAAGTTTGGATGATCTTTAAATTTGAGTCCATACTGATCCCAAACTTCTCGCTCGCACCAATTTGCACCTTTATAAATATCGCTTATAGAGTCTATTATCTCGTCTTCATCCAAATAAGCTTTTAAAATTATCAAATTATCAAATTTATCATCTTTTAAAAGATAAATGATGGCAAATCTTTTTTCTTTATGCTCTTTAAAATCAAGGTAGTCAATAGCGGCGATGTCAACAAAAAAATTATAATTTTTTTCTCTTTTTAGAAATTTTATAGCATTTTTCATGTCTTTTAATTTTACGATATATCTGTTATTTTCTGTTTTGCTAAATTCTATTTTTTTGTCACATTCACTAAGCATCTAGTTTGCCTTTAAATTCTTGTTTTGATCTTTTTTTGAGATACTTTGTAGGTTTTGCTTGTAGTTTTTGTATTTGCATAAGCCCTTCTAAAAATGCTTCAGGACGAGGAGGGCAACCAGCAATATATACATCAACTGGTATAATTTCATCAATTCCTTGCAAGGTTGTGTAATTATCATAAAAACCACCACTACACGCACATGCTCCTGCACTCATCACCCATTTTGGTTCTGTCATTTGCTCGTAAATTCTTTTAAGTATTGGTGCTTGTTTGTAGCTAACTGTTCCAGCTATTATCAAAAGGTCAGCTTGTCTAGGTGAAAACCTAACAACTTCTGCTCCAAATCTTGATATATCAAATTTACTAGAAGCCACGCTCATGAACTCTATCGCACAACAAGCTGTGCCAAATATATAAGGCCACATAGAAGATTCTCTAGCCCAAGCGATTGCACTATCTAATTTGGTTGTGATAACACTATCGCCAAATATCACTTCTTCTGTTGTTACTGCCATGTTAATGCCTTTGCCTTGTAAATATAAACCAGACCAGCTAATAAGAGAGCCATAAATGTGAACATTTCAGCGATACCAAAAAAGCCTAATTCTCTGACATTTAGTGCCCATGGAAACATAAAAATAATTTCTACATCAAACAAAACAAAAAGAAGAGCAACTAAATAAAACTTTACACTAAAAGGATTGCTACTGCTACCTATTGCTTTGCTAACACCACTTTCGTATGCTGTATTTTTAGCTCTTCCTCCCTTGTTTCTAACGCCTAGTTTGCTTGTAGCTAGAAACATCATAGGAATCATAATAGATAAAACAATGATTATAGAAGATGAAAGGAGTAATTGACTTGTCATGTTCTGCCACCTATTTTTATAATATTAAAAGTATGATAACAAAAGTAATTTAAAATGAAAGTAAAAAAAAATAACAAACTAAATAACTAAGTAAGTAAAATATTTAAAAACTTTTTGTATAATAATTTCTAATTTTATTATAGAGGGTAAAAATGAAAAAAATTTTTCTATGTTTGGTTATATCTATGAGTCTTTTTGCTAGCTCCATCATCCAAATGTATCGGGATGATGGGATAAAAAGTGTTGAGCGATATCTAAATAAGCAACTTCAATCTAAGACTTATTGGAAAAAATATTTGCGTGATAAAGATGTAAAATTTGGTTATTATGAAAATCTAAGCTCTCTTTTAGTTATAGATAAAGCAAGTAAAGAGATGGATATATATAAAAACTCCAAAGAAGGAGTAGAATTTATAAAATCACAAACTGTGATAGTTGGTAGGGCTGGCGATAAGGTAAAAGAAGGTGATTTGAAAACGCCTTTAGGTGTTTATAAAATAGTAAAAAAGTTTCATCCTAACAGTAGCTTTTATGGACCTTTTGCATATGCCTTGTCTTATCCAAATACATTCGATAGACTAAGAGGCAAGGGAGGGCACGGTATTTGGATACACGGTTCCCCACTTGATGGAAGTCCTAGAAATCCTCAAAGCAAGGGCTGTATAGTTTTGCCCAATGATAAGATTAAAAAACTTGATAAGTTGATAAACCCAAAGAGTACAATATCTTTGGTGTATGAAAATAAAATTAGAAAAACAAATATAAATGAGATGAGTTTGATACTTTCGCAACTTTTCACTTGGAAGAATTTTTGGAAAAACAACGAAACTTCAAAGTACTTAAACTTTTATAGCAAAAATTTTATCAGATTTGATGGCATGCGAAAAAAATCATTTGCAAGAATGAAAAAAATTATATTTGATAGAGATGAAAAAAAGAGTATAATTTTTAAAAATATAAATATATCACCACTTCCAAATATTAAAGGTGAAAAGCTCTTCAAAATTGCCTTTTATGAAATTTATTCGACAAGGAAGCATAAATACAAAGGCAATAAAGAGTTATATGTGAGATTAAAAAATGACAAAATATTAATACTAGCGGAGAAATAAATGCAAAAAGAGATAGATGATTTGATTGATATCAGGACGGAATTTTATGATTTTTTAGATGCCAATATCCCAAAAGATAAATCTGGTTTTACTTATGATTTTTCAAATAATCCAAAAATTGATGCTAAGAGAGTGTATGAACTTTTCCATAAACTTGATTATCGAGCAAGAAAATTAAGAGGACGCTTAGTAAAAGCATATGATTTAAAGGGCTAATACAAATGTCAAAGATAATCATTAGTAAAGAAAATTATCATCATAATCTTGGCTTATTAGTAAAAAAAGCAGGTTCTAAAGATAAGATAATGGTTGTCATAAAAGACAATGCTTATGGGCATGGTTTGGAAATTATGGCAAAGCTTGCTAAAGATTATGGTATAAAAAAAGCCGCTGTTAAGACTTTGCAAGAAGCATTATTGGTTGAAAATCTTTTTGATGAAGTTTTGATTTTAGCAAATCATCCTCCTGCTGAGGTAGTAGATAGCAATATATCTTTTGCCGTACATTCTTTAGAGTTTTTACAAAAATTCCCAAAAAATTCCAAAATTCACTTAAATATAGATACAGGTATGCACAGAAATGGTATTTTGATGTCGCAAGTACAAGAAGCTTTAGAGTACATAGAGCAGAATTCACTCATATTAAAAGGCGTTTTTACACATTTTAGAAGTGCGGATGATATGAATGGCGAACTTTTTTGGCAACAAGAAAATTGGAAAAAAGCAAAACAAGAAGCAAAACAAAAGATAGAAGAGTTGAATCTAAATATGCCAGCTTTTCACTCCTGTAACTCTGCCGCACTCTTAAGAAGCAAAGATGAGATAAAAGATGATTTTGCAAGATGCGGAATAGCAACCTATGGTTATACCCATATAGATAAAAATATAGATACATTCGACTTGAAACCAGTTTTAAGCTTATATGCAAGTAGATTAAGTAGCCGAGTTTTAAAAAGCCAAGAAAAAGTAGGCTATGGCGGAGTATATGAGGCAAAAAAAGATATGATTATATCGACTTATGACATAGGTTACGGAGATGGATTTTTTAGATATGACGGGCTTGGAGACTTAAAAATCGCAAACGGACAAAAAATCCTAGGTAGAGTTTCTATGGATAGTTTGTGTATAAAAGGAGACAAGCAGAGCATTTGCCTTTTTAATGATGCCAGCGAACTGTCCTTATATTTTAAAACTATAACATATGAAATCTTAACAAAACTTATGCCTTGGATAACAAGAGAAGTTGTCTAAAATTTTGAGAGATGATAGCTGACCTTACGCACTTTTTTCTCGAAAAGTCCTATTTTTCGTAGCTTTAGAGCGTAAGGTCAAATGATAAGATAGCATTAATCTTATGTGCTAATTGGCAATTTCTCTAACTAGTATATATTTTCTATAGTACATAAAAGCACCAAACCAACTTACAATCATTATAATAACTACAATAAGACCTAAAATTTCAAACTGTAGATTGTTTAAATAATTGAAAAAAGGTGTATTGATTTTAAGCTGCATAGATGTCACTTGAAGCCACTCGATTAAGCCGATAGAAAGAGCGACAAATACACTAGTGCCTGTTACAACCATATTAAAAAATATTTTTCTCATAGCATCAACCATAGCCCAATCATATATCTTCATCATGACTAAACCATCAAGAGAATCCATCAAGCTCATGCCAGCTGCAAATAAAACAGGAAATACCAAAATTCCCCATATCGGCAGATGTGAATTTGTAGCTAATGCTGATGAAATACCTAGAACCCCCACTTCTGTAGCAGTATCGAAGCCCAAACCAAATAAAAAACCTATAGGATACATTTGATAACTTTTATTTACCCGCTTATATGCGGATTGAAATATTCTGTTAAAAAAGCCTCGCTTATTAAGTAACTCTTGCGATGCTTTATTTAGCATATTTTCATCAATATTATTACTGTTTTTGTGTGCTTTGAAGATTTTATATAGATCTTTGAGTATAAAGAGGTTTATGATACCAATGAGTGTTAAAAAAAGAGCTGATATCGAAGTACCCACAAAGCTACCTATACTTTCTAAAAAATGTAAATGAGAAGAGACAACTCTGATAGAGATAACAATTCCTATGGATAAAAGTAGCACTACAGAAGAGTGTCCCAAGGAGAAAAAGAGCCCGACTCCTACAGACTTTTTGCCATCTTGTCTTAGCTTTCTAGTTACATTATCAATAGCAGCTATATGATCAGCATCAAAAGCATGTCTTAAGCCAAAAAAGTAAGCCAAACTTCCCAAACTAAGTAATGACAAAGAAAAGTGTGATACTCCAAGAAGAAAAACCCAAGCTAAAATATTAAATACTACAACAAATGAGATAAGTAAATAAACTCTTTTTTTTAATGAACTCATATTTGCCCCTTAATGAACTTTCATTCATATCTTACAATTTTAAGATAATTTTGTTATTAATTTCATAGTTTCTTATCTATTTTTAGAACCAAAAAGATATATTTACTGACCTTACGCACTTTTTTCTCGAAAAGTCCTACTTTTCGTAGCTTTAGCTCGAAAAGTCCTACTTTTCGTAGCTTTAGGGGGTTGTAGGGAGTGAAAGTCCCTGCCACTATAATGGGCTTTGCTCATTATAGTGCGTAAAGTCAGTTATTTATTTTGAATTCAAACTATTTTTTGTGTAAAATCTACACAATTTTTTGATGATTTTTAGTAAATCTCATTTTTTAAGCAAAACTAAAACTAGAAATTATATAATTAGTTATGTAGGTACATAACTAATTATATCCCTACATATATATACTTGTAAGGCATAAAAAATGTATAAAGTTTTAGATGAAGATAGTATTAAAGATTATGTTGATAAAACTAGAGAAATAAGAAGTTTAGTACTGCAAGATAGCCAAAGTATAAATGAACTTGATGTAAATGAAATAGGAGATGGAAATCTAAATTTTGTTTATATACTAAAGTCCAAAGAAAAAAGTATCATACTAAAACAAGCAGTTCCATACTTGCGTTGTGTGGGTGTTGAGTATCCACTTAGCAGGATAAGAATGACTTTTGAGATAGAAGCATTGAAGACACAAAAGGAACTTTGCCCCTCTTTGGTGCCTGATATTTTTTATAGCTCGCATGATATGTCCTTAGTCGTGATGCAAAATCTAGATAAGCATAAAATATTGAGAACTGAAATGATAAATAGAGTTATTTTTCCACTTCTTAGTGAACACATATCTACATTTTTAGCCGATACACTTTTTTACACAAGTGATTTTTATATGGATAGTGATAAGAAAAAAGAAGATGTCAAAAAGTTTATAAATGTAGAGTTATGCAAGATAACAGAGGATTTTATCTTCACGCATCCCTATGAAGAGAATGATACAAATGAGTATAACCCAAAACTTGATTTTAAACATGTAAAGAAATTTAGAGAAGATACAGAAGTCAAAGCTGGCGTATTAGAGATGAAATATAAATTCATGACAAATACCCAAGCTTTACTGCATGGGGATTTGCATTCTGGTAGCATTATGTTAAATCAAAAAGAGACTTATGTGATAGACCCAGAATTTGCATTTTATGGTCCAATCGGTTTTGATGTAGGTATCTATCTAGCAAATTTAATCATGAATTATTTTTCTCTTGCGAGCGATGAAAAAGAGTATGGGAATTATGTATTAGGCATGATAAAGGAGACTTGGGAAAAATTTGGACAGAAATTTAAAAACAATATGATAGAAAATGAAAAACAGAAAAAATCACTTCAATTTGATTATCCAAATGGATTGCATGATTTGGAGTATTTCACAGATAAGTTTATAAAAGAGATTTTTGAAGATACGATAGGTTTTGCTAGTTGTGAAATGTTAAGACGAACAGTAGGACTCGCAAAAGTTGCAGACATAGCAGAAATAGAAGACTTAGAAAGAAGGGCGAGAGTTGAGAGAAGAGTCTTAGAGAGTGCTTCGTTATTGATAAAATCCAAATCAAAAATACAAAATATAGATGAAATTATTAACATGATAAAAAAGCAAAGCTAATGCAAAAAAAACCGTTGATTAGGGCAGTTGGTATCAGCAAAAGATTTGGAGCTACTCAAGCTTTAAGTGATGTGAGCTTTGAATTTTATGATTCTGAGATTTTTTCTATGGTTGGAGCAAATGGTGCTGGAAAATCAACTTTTATAAAGATTTTGTGTGGTTTTTATCCTGATTATGAAGGGCAAATATATATAAATGATAAGTTAGTAAAATTTGAATCCCCAAGAGATGCTTATGAAGCTGGTATTCAAGTTGTACATCAAAGTATCGAGCAAGGTATCGTTCAAAACATGAGCGTAGCTGAAAATCTAGCATTGGAGCAGATAGTTTCTCCTGAGGCATCGTTTGTTTATGATGAAAAGAAGATTGAAGAAAGTGCAATCAAAATAGCTAAAAAAATGGGCATAGAATATCTTGACATGAAAGCCAATATTCAAGATATAAAGCAAAGTGAAAAGCAGATGATAACGATAGCTAGAGCTCTTGCAAAAAAACCAAAACTTTTGATTTTGGATGAGCCAACCTCTTCTATATCTGAAAAAGAGGCTGAAGTATTGTTTGAAACTTTATACAAGCTAAAAGATGAAGGCGTTTCTATACTCTATATATCTCATTATTTACACGAAATTAAAAAGATAAGTGACCGAGTTGGTGTCATAAGAGATGGGAAATTTGGGGGATTGTTATATCAGCCGTTAGTTGTGTCTAAAATAGTACAAGCAATGGTCGGTGACATAGAAACCTCAATTTCAAGCAATTCTGAAGATAGTAAAGATAAAAAGTTGATCATAGAATTAAAAGATTTATTAGTAGAAGGGAGCCAAACTCCGATCAATTTGAAAATTTACTCTTCGCAAATAATCGGACTCATTGGACTTATAGGAGCAGGTAAAACAGAGCTTGCAGAGACCTTATTTGGAATTAGAAAACCTTTGGGCGGTGAAATTATTCTAAATGGTAAAAGTATAGTTTTGCAAAACATACATGAAGCTATAAAAAATGGAATTCATATGGTGCCTGAAAATAGAACAGTAAATGCGATAATTCCGCAAGAGTCAATTAAAGACAATATAATCCTTCCTTTTTTGGATTTTTTCTCAAAAAGAGGTGTTTTAAAGCCAGACCAAGAGATAGAAGGTGCAGATCGAATGATAGAAAATATGGGTATTAAATGTGAAAATTATCTTTCAAGCATAGGTTCGCTCTCAGGTGGAAATCAACAAAAAGTTGTAGTTGCAAGATGGCTACTCATGAGCCATAATATTGTGATTTTGGATGAGCCTTTTCAAGGTGTTGATATAAAATCAAGAAAAGATATAAATGTGTATTTACGAGAGAACACAAGAGATAGTTGTGTTTTGATGATTTCAAGTGATGTAGATGAATTGATGGATGTTTGCGACAAAATAGTTGTTTTAAACAAAGGAAAGATTTTAGGAGAAGAGAAAACATCTTTGATAAACAAAGATAAACTTCTTAGTTTAATTACACAAGAATAAAGGAAAGAAATTGGAAAAATTTGTAGCATTTGCCATCAAGTATGGTTTTTTGATAGTAATGGCTGGTTCGTTTTTAGCTTTTGGGCTACTCGAACATTCATTTTGGAGTTGGTCAAACTTGTTTTCCATACTTCTTGGTGTAACAATAGTTGGGATACTGGCGATTGGTGTAACTTTTACCCTCATCATAGATGGTTTTGATTTATCTATCGGCTCAACTGCGGCGATATGTGTGATGGCTTCGTCTTATGTGATGGTTGTGCTTGATTTGAATTATATATTTGCGATACTAATCTCTATTTTATGTGGTGTACTTATAGGATTGATTAATGGTTTGCTTATAGTAAAAGCGAAAATTCCTGATTTACTAGCAACCCTTGGAATGATGTTTTTAATTCAAGGTTTGCAATTAATACCATCAGCTGGCATGTCAATAGGAACAGGCATGATGCTTGCAAATGGAACTGAGGCTAAGGGTGAATTTGCCCAACAATTTTTATATTTAGGGCAAGGAAGGCTTTTTAACTTGATACCAATTCCTGTGATAGTTTTTGCAGTTTTAGCAATTATTGCATATTTTATTTTGCAATATACAAAATGGGGCAGGATTTTATATGCGATAGGTGGAAATGAAAAAGCAGTCAAACTCGCAGGTGTAAATGTTGAGAGATACAAGATAGCAGCTTATGTGATATCAGGCACTATTGCCTCTATTGGAGGGATATTGCTAGCCGCTAGAATAGGGCGAGGAGATGTAACAAGTGGAAGTGGACTTTTGCTAGATGCTGTAGCGGGGGCACTTATAGGATTTGCAGTTTTGGGTGTAAAAAAACCAAACGCATTAGGGAGTGTAGTAGGAGTTGTTTTTATGGGAATGCTTTTAAATGGCTTAACAATGCTCTCGCTTCCATACTATACTCAAGATTTCATCAAAGGTATAGTTTTAGTAGCTGCTCTTATATTTACATTTGGTCTATCAAAGTCAGATTTAAGTTCTTAGTTGCTGAGCATACGCACTTTTTCTCGAAAAATCCTACTTTTCGTAGCTTTAGAGGGTCATAGTGCGTAAGGTCAGTTAGTTAAAAAATTTTAAAAGGAGAAAATATGAAATTAAAGTTTTTATTAGTATGCTCTATCATACTAGGTTCATTATTTACTGCAAACACAGCGTTTGCTACAGGTTTAAAAGGGGCTCCTGCTCCATTTGATGGTTCAAAAAAGATTCGAGTTGCTCTTATTAGACAGATGACAGAGGGTGAATTTATGCAAACATATAGAGCTGGTGCTCAAGTCCAAGCCAATTTGTTGGGTATAAAATTGATAGTCTTTGGAAAAAGTATGGACAATCAAGCTGAAGCCAATTTTGTTTATCAAGCGATAAATATGAAGGTTGATGGTATCATTATTGATCATGGTTTGAGTGAAACTATGAAAAAACCAGCAGCTGATGCTATCAAAGCAGGAATTCCAGTTGTTGCATTTGATGTTGATTTGAAAAATCCTGCCATTCCTCAAATAGCCCAAGATGACGAACTTTTAGGAATGTTGGCATTGAAAGCTATGGTTAAAGATTTTAATGGAAAAGCAAATGTTGGATATGTAAGTATCGCTGGAATTTTACCATTAGATAAAAGAGATAAAAGTTGGCAAAAAATTAAGAAAGAGTATCCAGGTATCAAAGAGATAGTAAAAACTGGAACTCTAGAATCACCAATAGCTTCTAAAAATGCAGACCAAGTAAAAGCTGTTTTATTGGCACATCCAAATATAAATGCTTTTTTTGCTCCGTATGATGAACTAGGAAAAGGCGTTGTGCAAGCTCTTAGAGAAGCAAGAAAACAAGACAAAATAAAAGTATATACTGCAGATATCTCAACACAAGATATAAGAGAGATGATTAAAAAAGATAGCCCTTGGGTAGCAACAGCAGCTACAAATCCAGCTTCTATAGGAGCAGTTTCTGTAAGAGCCATCGCTTTGAAAATAGCTGGTATTAAAGTTCCAAAAAATATATTGATTCCGCCTATGCTTTTTACTGCAAAAGAGCTAAGAAAAATGAAAATCAAAAATATGAATGAATTAAGAAAAAAATTTCCATCATTTAATAGTGTTGATTTATTGATGTATCCTTGGATTCCAGTAGATAAAAAAGGATTGTTTTAGCCATGAACAAATCGCAAAAGCTTTTGGAAGAGATTCCAAAAGCTATATATTTTGATGATAAAGATAGGTTTTTTATACTTGATCAAACTAAATTGCCAACGCAAGAGATAATCGAAGAGCAAACAAATATCGAGCAAGTATATGATTCAATATATCAGCTAAAAACAAGAGGAGCTCCTGCTATCGGAATTGCCGGGGCTTATGGTTTAGTTATTAGCTTGAAAAAATATGTAGATTTGGACTTGGAGTCTTTTGTCAAACAAGTGCTTAAAAATGCAAGTTATTTAAATAGTTCACGACCAACAGCCGTAAATCTTAGCTGGGCATTAGATAAATTATCGAAACTTGCAACAGATTTTCCAAAAGACAAGAGTGTAAAAGAACTTTATAGTACCCTAAGAGATGAAGCCGTAGCTATACATACAAGTGATATTTTTACTTGCAGACAAATAGGAATAAACGGTGCAAACCTGATAAAAGAGGGTGATGGGGTCTTGACACTTTGCAATGCTGGAGCCCTGGCAACAGGTGGGATAGGAACAGCATTGGCTCCCATGTATGTTGCTTGGAGTAAAGGAATTAGGTTTAAGGCATATTCTAGTGAAACTAGGCCACTTCTTCAAGGAGCTAGAATTACTTGCTGGGAGTTAAATAAATTTGGTATAGATACTACGATGATAGCTGATAGCGTTTCTTCATATCTTATGAAGTTGGGTAGAGTCAGCATGATAGTGGTAGGAGCTGATAGGGTGGCAAATAATGGTGACACAGCCAATAAAATAGGCACCTTATCGTTAGCAGTAAATGCTAAATTCTACGGTGTGCCTTTTTATATAGCATGTCCTTACTCCACGATAGATATAAAATCCAAAAGCGGAGCTGATATCGTTGTAGAAGAGAGAAACAGTGAAGAGTTGATATATATCAAAGGACAGCAAATAGCACCTAAGGATATAAAGGCTTTTAATCCTGCTTTTGATGTGACGGACAATTCACTGATATCAGGTTTTATAACAGAAAAAGGCATAATACGACCGCCTTATAATTTTTCAAAATAATAAAAAGGAGTTAGTTTGAATTTATCGCAGTTTTATATAGATAAGACATCTAAAACTCCTTTGTATATCCAAATTGAAGAGATTATTAGCTCTCTTTTACTCGAAGAACCATATAGCTTGGGTGAAAAACTGCCAAATGAATTAGAAATTTCAAAAGAGTTAAGTGTTAGCAGAAATACCGTGAGAAAAGCTATGTATGCTCTTATAAATAAAAACCTTATCAAAAGAAAAAAAAATCGAGGGACATTTAAAAATTTAGAAGATGGACGAATTAAAACTACACTAAATAATTGGTATAGTTTTAATGAAGACATGAAGAGACAAAATATAGACTTTAAGCTTTTTGAGCAAAGTGTGTCATTGTGTAAACCGCCATTACAAGCGTATGAAAAACTAAATTTGGAGGCGAATAGAAAAGTTATAAAGCTACATAGAGTTAAGGGTTATTTGGAGCCTGAGTTATATGTGCAAAGTTATTTTCATCCAGATTTGGATTTGGTATTAGAAGATTTTCACAAGGAAAATAT
>JAADIZ010000022.1 GCA_013151055.1 Campylobacterota bacterium | reverse complement strand
AGAATTAAAACAAGAAATACAACGATTAAATTATCAAGATATGGCTATATACGAACAAGCTTTAATTAAATATAAAAAACAGTCTGCAATCCTAAAATAATTCTATGTCTAAAACAAAAATACTTATACTCGGTAGCAATGGTATGCTGGGATCGGATCTTGTAAAAACATTTAGGAATAGACCAAAGCAATATACTGTCATACCACTTACAAAGAAAAAATTAGATATAAGGTTTAGTGATCGTGTATCTTCTAGATTTTTGGCAGAAAAACCAGATGTAGTTATTAATGCTGCCGCATTCACAAACGTAGAAGATGCTGAATCTAATATTTTATCATCTGAAATCAATGCAACTGGTGCAAAAAATGTCGCACAAGCTTCTAGGCAATGCGGAGCCAAGTTAATACATTTCAGTACTGATTATGTTTTTAACGGTGAGAATGGACAGTACAATGAGGATTCCGTGCCAAGTCCTATTAATGCATATGGACACGATAAATATACCGGAGAACAATTCATACAAGTATATGGATCGCAATTCTATATTATAAGGACTTCGTGGCTTTACGGTCTAAATGGGAAGAACTTTGTTGATACGATGATAAGCTTGACGAATATGAAAGAAGTGAATATTATATGTGATCAGATTGGGAAACCTACCTATACATTAGATTTAGCAATGGCAGTTGAAAAACTATTAAATGATGATTGTGATTACGGAATTTATCATTTAGTAAATGAAGGCGAAATGAGTTGGGCGGATTTTGCCAGGATGATATTTAATAATATTGCTCCGAATAAAATGAAAGTGAACCATATTACATCAGAACAATATCCAACCAAGGCCAAGCGTCCTAAGAATACAGTATTGTTAAATACAAAACGTCCATTATTAAGGAGTGTACATGAAGCTCTCGAAGATTATTTATTTGCATGGACGCATTCGAACTGAAATAGGAATTATCAAACTTCAACTATTGTGATCCCTTCCGGGTTCCATTTGATTTTCTTTATTTGGTCCTTCTTTATGTCATGCAACGCAATGCAAACAATTTCTTTCAATTGTTCTGCACTAACTTTTTCAGTATGCACTGTTGATAATTTCCATATAGAAATAGCTTTGTGTAGTGCGTCTTTCTCTATTTGATATTTCATATTAATTTAATTATACTATTGATGGTTATATATAGATACCCCGTATAAAAGCGGGGTATTTGGGCTATTTGTGTTCTTTTATACCCGTCCCACAGATTTTAGTATCGGGATCATTTTCGGTAAAATACCATTCGCCCACTTTGAATCTGTGTATGAATGAATTAAATGGCTTTTCTTCTTCTGCCTGTTTAGTAATTTCTTTAATATCATATTCGTATATATCGCTCCTAATATATAGTAAATACAAATCTTCACCTCTTTTGGCAAAAAATGTAAATGTATGCAAGAACTTTTTCATATAAACCTATTAAGAGTCGTAAAAACAAATAGCAAAAAATCATTCAAGATGATTCAAATCTTTTAATCTCATCTTCAATATAGAAAATTGCTTTTTTCAAATCCTCTATAGTTTTATTAGTGTCCTTTTTACCATGTCTCCATAAATATTTAATTGCATTACCTATATTAAAATTATGATGTCTCGTAATCTCGATGCATTCAATTCCGCTAGGATGATCATTATAATGAATAGGATTATTTACGGGATCGTTTTCTAATTTACTGCCAGGCTCTTTTTCCTTTATACCATAAGAATGCGCAAATCTTTCAATGCAATCTGATAAAAATCTACCTATGAGTTTGGCTTCTTCTATCGTAGTATCAATTGGTAATCTTATAATACCAGTAGGACTAAATTTGATTTCTTTGAGAATTTTTTTTAGTCTATTTTTCATATTTATTAGTTTGAATCTAAATTAAATTGCTTAACGATAGTACCTTCAGGCACCCTGAATTCATATTTTGAAATACTATCATGACCTGACTCCATAGCGTACCAATTCCACTGGATCTTGTAATGGTTCGTATACTTATACAAAAAAGCATTATCATCATTTTCCTCTCTTATAATAACGTCATACGCAATACTATCTTTTATTTTATCCATTTTATAACTTCCATCTTCTAATTCTACATAATAATAGTAATAAGTTTCAGTACCTATATTCACAGCTATAAATCCGCCACCCTCTATATCCATATTATCTTGCAGCGCAATAATCTTTGTAGCATCATGCGATGTCGTATAATATTCCCAGTCGCAAGTGATACCGAATAGTATTGCAATTATAAATGCAAGCAACAATGGTATAGCAATTACAAAAATTACCTCAGCAAAATCTCTCCTCATAATGCCACGACCATATTTATCAAAAAATAAAACCGATATAATGAAAATTAATGCAATAACAAACCAAATCATAATTCCGTATTTTAAATAATAAATAGGAGACGAGAGAGCCAGCATCAGCCTCCAAGATGAACTTTTTAACGAAGCTCATTACACTCCGGCTGGTTGTCTTGCATATCAAATGCTAAACGCATACTAGCACACTTATATATAAAAAACAAGATAAAATTCTAAACTACTGAGATTCCAGTAGTTTTGGTTCGGGAGGAAGGGATCGAACCTTCAATTTCTTGATTCAAAGTCAAGCGGCTTACCATTCGCCTACTCCCGAATATTTGGGGTGAAAGTACGGACTTGAACCGAAACTAATTGAGTCACAATCAATCGTGCTACCATTACACTACAATCACCATGGTTGGAAAGGAGAGAGTCGAACTCACATCTGACAGTTTCGAAGATTGTTGCTTTATCCATTAAGCTACCTCTAAATGGTCTGGGTGGCTAGATTCGAACTAGCGAACCGATGTTTCCAAAACATCGTTGTGTTGCCTCTGCATAACACCCAGATATGGTAGGGTAGAAGAGAATCGAACTCTTTATCTCCAAGATGAAAGCTTGGCGGCTTGACCAGTTGCCCACTACCCCATACAGAAAAATACCCCTTCCGCTTTGCGAATGGGGTTCTTGTTATCAAAGTACGTTTTACATTATGATCAAAAGTCCCAAATCCGCTAGTGGATTTTGTTCGGGTTTTTTCTCCTGATTATTATGTCTTACATTTATCATAGTATAAGTAACATAGCACGAATAAAACAAAAAGTCAAAAATAAAATGGCATGAGAACTAGGACTCGAACCTAGACTATTAGTTTTGGAGACTAATGTGCTAACCATTAACACTATTCCCATATGGTACGGACGGCAGGAGTCGAACCTGCAAAATGTTGCGTTTGAAACAACCATGTATACCGTTCCATCACGTCCGCTTGGTGTGCATCCTCGGATTCGAACCGAGACTGAATAGATTTTAAGTCTACTTCCTCTGCCGTTGGGATAGATGCACATGGTGCTAGTGGTTGGATTCGAACCAACTAGACCCGAAGATCACGGGGTTACAGCCCGCTATAACTCGCCATCGTTATCGCACTAGCATTTTTTGGAGCCTAGCCCCAGAGTCGAACTGGGAATGATCGCTTACAAGGCGATAGTTATGCCATTTAACTAGCCAGGCTTGGTTCTCCGGGCTGGAATCGAACCAGCTACCTCCTGCTCTTCACGCAAGCACTCTACCATTGAGTTACCGAAGATTGGTACGGAAGGTGAGACTCGAACTCACAATAAGACGGGTCTAAGCCGCCTGCGTATGCCAATTCCGCCACTTCCGCAAAATAAATAAAAAACCCCACTTTCGCGGGGTATTAATTCATCTTTGTTGTATTTTCAAAGATCATCTACCCCAAACATCATAAAAACCAAGATACAACCACGTATCCAATAAAGTTCCGAGTTGTAAGCTGGTCAGTATCATTTCCGAGGTTTATTACAGAAAAATCTGTTTAGCAATAAAAATATAGACTACACCTAGTCAAAAGTCAATAAATTGGTTGCGGGGAGGGGAGTCGAACCCCTTATTGACTGCTTATGAGACAGACGAGTTGCCGTTACTCTACCCCGCTATACTTCGTATTTAATTAGTTATACCTTTTATTGCCCACATAACAGACTCCTCAAGCTTAGTCTTCGCCAAGGCCAAGCAACGTGGATTAGAAAGCTTACTGCTATTCTCCAATTCATCATACATACTAGCCGCTAAATCTTTTATGTTTTTCATGGCCAATTTTTCTTCAGCATCAAGCTCGCGATACTCTTTCCGGAATACATTTTGCGCTGTGTCCATAAATATTAATTATTAAATAACATAAAAAGTCTAGCACGTACCTATGCAGCAAGCAATGTCACGATCCATATTAACAATCATTAGAAGATTACCTAATATCTACTAATATTACTGAACCTTTTTGAGCATTTTAGTAAAGAATTTCAGAGGTGGGAAAAACCCACCTCTGAATAATATCTACTAATTAGTTATATCCCTATCGTGATTATGTATTCCACACCAAGGACCAATAACTAATATGCCATACGCATGAGACCCTGTTTGTGAATATAATACGAATTTCTTTTGCGGGTTAGTCTGATGTAACCTTAACTATAGAAAATATGTGAATCTCTCGAATGGGTACCCCCCACCCCTCACGCTCACGCCGTAGAATAGGAGTCCGCTTTTTCGACAAAAAACAGTCCTACACCTGCAAAAACTTGACAAGTATTATATTTTATAGCTCGATTAGCAGGTTAAAAGAAAACAGTCAAAAACGGCGTTTTGCTTATAGCATTTTTCCACCCTTAACAGGTTTAGCTATTGACAAAAAAGCACAAAATCGAATTATAAAATAAACTGATTAATTAATAATTAATTAATCAGTTTTATAAAAAAGTTAGCCTGTTGTATAAAATAAAATAACACAAAGTGAAAATAAACCGTATTTTTTAAATGGCTTGTGTAAGCCTTTGTTTAACAATTTGACAAAACGAATTAATTTAATAAAACAAAAAAAACGATTAAATAAAAAAAGTTCAACCTGTTGTATAAAATAAAAGTGATTTTATTGTATTTTATGAGTATTTTTTAAACGGCTTACTGTTGCGATTATATAACAATTTGACAAAACAAATCAATTTAATAAAACAAAAAAACAAATTCTAACCTGTTAAATTACAAACATTTTTTCTAAGGCTCTAAAAAAAAAGAGTGGTATCCCTGTTCAACTTTTCCTTTTTTGTCGCTCTAAGGTGCTGTTATGTAGCGTACAGATACGTTTTTGACGTGTGGCTCACCCCTACAAGATAAGCTCCCCGATAGTCTGGTATGGCATTGATACGCTACGCGCTCAATATCTACGTTCGTGTAGCAAGGCTTCTTGAAGTTTTTTTTAAGTTTTTTTAACCTGTTAAAGCAAAGAAAATGATACCGAGCTATTGACTTCCTGCTACATTCGTGTATCATAGTAACCGTCGAGCAAAAGAAAACAGCACCTTCACAATTAGCGCAACAGTCAACGATTCCAACCTATAGACAAGCTATTACATACTATATAGCAACTTATAGGGATAACAGGACGTTTGGCGTAAATAGCAACTACATATTTATTTCGCGCTACATTAAGCTCCTTGAAAATTAGAGTTCATGCCCTCGATCTACACCCGGCAACCTTGCACAAGTTCCAACCCGTTAGAAGGATTTGGAAAAACAAAAAAGCAAAGGCAAACAAAGGCAAGAACAGGAGCATGACGGGATCTATAGGCACGGCGGGCGGTTTGGCTTCTCGAAGCAATCAACGCAAAAACGGCTTACAGGCAACCCAACGAAAATAATCAACTAGCGAGCCTCCAGCTATATGGAGCGCAAGGGTAAGGATTAGCCCTGACCTATTTAATAGGTTTGAAAATAAATAACAAAAAAAGATTTATTTTGAAATCTATTCAATAATCATTAAAAACATGCAAGCAAACTATACACTCACGCGAAAAAACAAAAAGGTTGATATGTTACTCGATAGATACATGAGAATAAACAAAAAAACAATTACAACTTATAGGAGAATGCTAAACAAAGGAATGTTTGAAAGCAAAACTACAAATCCAGGAGGGGAATCAAGGTATTTTTTTAAATACACAGGAAAAGATATATATCTAAACATACATTGCTACTTATACAACTCAGTCAAATTTAAAACAGCTAAGTCAAAGCAAAACAAATCACTAACACAAAAGCAAGCAAACGCATTATTCACGCTTGACAGTCCTTTATTGAGTGAAACACTATAAAAAAACTCCACCTAATACACTTAAAAAATCCCTTTTAAATATATTTATCAAATTTTTAAACCCTTGAAAACATGAAAATAACAACACTAAAAATACTTACAACACTATTAACAAAAGCGGAAGCACAAGACAAAAAACTGTTAGAGATTGCACTTGATACAGTAGACGATTTGAATCAAGATCACGAAAAACAAAAAAACGCAATCGAAATTGTTAAAAATGCAGGTCACGATGACTTCGCACACTTCCTTGAGTTATTACTTGATAATCATTTTGCTGTCAATATATCGAATGAATATCATGATTTCATTTTCAATCAATAACACCAAAAAAAATGAAAACTACAAAACGCAACTACCTGCAATACATTAGCGACTCCTTCGATTTGGAAGCGTTGGGATTGCCGGAAACTAGCACGCCACGCGAGAGAGCAACCGCCTTTTTGCTCTATATAGAGGGTAGGCACTCGCCAAGGAGACAAGACAATGTAATGCAGCACCTCCAAGGTGTAGGGGAAGGAATAGACATCGAATACATGAACTACTCAATACTAGAGCAAGCCAAGGAGTTTGGCTTGATAAATCAAATGATGAATAATGCAAAATACAGTAAATACAAAGACAAAAAACTAGCACTTGAGAAAGTGCAAGAGCAAATAATAGAAAACTACTGGAATGTAATGGCTTGCTATATTATCCAGTTATCAGAACATAATTATATTTTTAATCAATAA
>JAADIZ010000097.1 GCA_013151055.1 Campylobacterota bacterium | reverse complement strand
TATGTTCGATATAATTTCAAACATATGCTCAAAAGGATTGTTGCATGAACCCTTGCGGAAGAAAAAGAAAATGTCGAAACATAGATGAAAATCATTGTGAAATCTGCTTTAAGCCCTGCGGAATAAAAAGCAGTTTACTTGAAACTGTTGTGATGTACGAAGATGAGATGGAAGCTATCAGGCTTGCTGATTATAAATCTTTATACCAACAAGATTGTGCCCAAAGAATGAAAATATCCCGCACAACATTTTCAAGACTCATAGAGAGTGCTAGAAAAAAAGTAGCTGACTCTCTACTAAACAATAAAATTTTGGAAGTTCAAAAAAGATAATATGAAAGAAAACAGGATAGACAAACAAAAACAACCAACTTTTCTAATGGCAGTAAAAAAGGCAACTATAAGTTTTTTCTCTTTTTCACCGATGATTTTAGCGGTAATTGGTCTAGTTGCTATTTTTCAAACTTATGTAACACCAAGTATGCTCTCAGAATTTTTTGGTCACGGAGTTGCACTTGATATTTTTGATGGAACTTTTATTGGTGCTATTTCATCAGGCAATGGAGCCATCAGTTATGTGGTGGCTGAAGGGTTAAAAAGTCACGGTGTCTCTACTTATGCACTTATATCTTTTATATTGGCTTGGACGACATTGAGTTTCACTCATTTGCCAGCAGAAGCTAGTGTTTTTGGTGCCAAATTTACCACTTATCGTAATATTTTGACATTTTTATGCACGCTTATCATCGCCTATCTTTCAGTTGTGACACAAGGAGCATTGTTGTGAAAAAGATAGAATTTAAGGGTTTAAAATTTTTGATGGTAGTAGTTGTGATATTCATTTTTTTGGCTCTATTTGATTTTAATAATATACCAAATATTTTAGATAAATTTACTAGCATGATGTATAAAATAATTCCTATTTTTGCATTGGTTATCGCGATAACTGCTCTTATAAACTACTTTTTAAAACCAAAACAAATCATGAAATATTTTGGAGAAGACAGTGGCAAAAAGGGGGTCTTTTATGCGATAATTGGTGGAGTTTTGAGTCACGGTCCCATGTATGCATGGTATCCCATGTTAGATGACATGAGAAAACATGGTTTAAAATTTGGTTTGATTGCAACTTTTATGTATGCAAGAGCGGTTAAAATTCCACTTTTACCTTTCATGATAGGTCTATTTGGAGTTACTTTTACTATCGTTGTAAATATTTATATTTTAATCTTTGCGTTTTTACAAGGGAAGATTATAAACATATTGATAAAGGAAGAAAAAAATGAGATTAGTGTTTCCGACAGACAAAAATGATGGATATTTATCCAAAAGAGGTGCCCATTTTGGCAAGGCAAACTACTATACAGTTATCACTCTTGATGGTGATAAAATTATAGATGTAGAGTGTTTAACAAATCCAGGTCATAGCGAGGGAGGGTGTGGCAATGCAGTCACAAACATACTAAGCCTTAAACCAAATGCACTCATAGTTAGTGGCATAGGTGGACCACCCGCAAGAGGTTTAGTAAATGCAGGACTTGATTTGTATTTTGATACCATTTCACCAACAGTTCAAGATAGCATAAAACTCTTTTTAGAGGGAAAATTACAAAAAAGTAGTGGCGAGGGAACTTGTTCGGCTCACTAAATGATAATAAGGAAGTAAAAGCTATGAAAAGAGTCCAAAGATATACCTATGCCAGAATTTAAAAAATCAATAACGACAAAAATATATAGAAAATCGCGAAATAAATACGAACCGATTGACTTGCAGATATAGTTACTATTTGTAACATATTTTAAAAAAATTCTCTTTAAATTATAAAACACACCTACATCACACTTGTGTTAGCTAGCATAGTTTTAATTTATATTAAAGGAGACAATATGAAAAAAGGTTTTGTGTTTGTAGCAATGGGAGCTTTACTGGTAGCGTCTAGCATATATGCGGCTCCTACCAAGCTCAGAGTTGTAGGTTCTTGGAGTAGTCTATCTCTTTATAAAGAGTACGAAAAACCCTACTGGAAAAAAGATTTTACGAAAGAGTTTCCAAAAACAAAAGTTAGACTCAGCTCGCTTGGTCAAATAAAACTCAAAGGAGCTTCTGTATATAGGGAGCTTGCAAAAGGTGTTTTTGATGTAGTATCAACAGTTGGAGGATATGTTGTTTCTGACTCTCAAACTCTTGCTGGATTGGATTTTCCTGCTTTAACAGATGATATATCTACAGCAAAAAAAGTTGTAAATTCATACAAAAAGACACTAGATGAAGCACTAAAAAAGGATTTTAATGCAAAACTACTCTCTGTAGTTCCATATCCTGCTCAAGTCCTATTTTGTAAAGAAAAAATTAGCTCACTTTCTGACTTGAAAGGCAAAAAAGTAAGAGCATCAGGATGGACTGTTGCTGAATTTTTAGACGGAATTGGAGCAACAGGAATCACAATGTCATATAGCGAAGTGCCTCAATCCTTGCAAAGAGGTGTCATAGACTGCGCTGTTACAGGTGGATTATCTGGCTATATGTCTGGCTGGGGTGAAGTTTCAAACTATCTATACCCTCTACCAATCGGTGGTTGGGCGTATGTAATTACAGCTATGAATTTAGATACATGGAACAAGTTTACAAAAGATGAGCAGATGAAACTTTTAAAATCGATAAATAAATACATAGTTACACCTGCTTGGGTCAAAACTGATTATGAGACATCTGAGGGCGAAAAATGTCTTACTGGTCAAGATTGTTCTTATGGTAAACCTGCTCACATGAAACTAGTTAAGGTACAAGAAAAAGACAAAAAACTTGCAAAAAATATTCTAGTTTCAAGAGTGATTCCAAAATGGGTCAAAAAAGTTCCTGCCAAAACAGTCAAAGAGTGGAACGATACTATTGGAAAAGTCGTAAACATAGTGGCTAAATAGGAAGCTACTATGACTGAACTATTAAAAAAAGCTTCCGAATTCTTTATATATGTGTGTGGATTTTTGCTTTTTGCCTCTGTGTTTTTAATAAGCACAGAGGTAGTCTTGAGAAAATTTTTCCTCATATCCTTTGGAGGAACAGACGAAATATCAGGATATATCTTGGGAATCTGCACATCTTGGTCATTAGCATATGTACTTTTTAGTAAAATGCATATAAGAATAGACATCTTATATACCAAAGTATCTAAAAAAATTCAACATTTACTTGATGTTATAGCTATGTTATTTACACTGATGTTTGTATCTTTGCTAACATATTCAGCATCAAATGTTTTTTATACTTCAATTATAAGAAACTCAACTGCAAACACCCCTTTAGGTACTCCTTTGTGGATACCGCAAAGTATATGGTTTTTGGGATTTGTGTTTTTTTTAATAGTCCTTTTGATGTTACTGTTTCTCTCTATAAAATCACTTATCCAAAACAGAGACAACGGTTACTCAAATGTAAACAAGGATGAAATATGTATCTGATTCTTATCTGTGTAGCCCTACTACTTTTGTTACTTTTTCTCTCCGTCCCTGTTGCCTCGGCAATAGCTGGTGTCGGAATTGTTGTGGGTTATTTTTTTTCCGATTATCCAATATTTGGCTCACTTGGTGAGATTACCTGGAGTGTAAGTACGGATTTTCTTCTCTTATCCATCCCATTTTTTGTTCTTTTAGGAGAGATTTTACTACACTCTGGGATAGCAAAAGGTATATATTTTTCACTTCATAAATGGCTCTCGTGGCTTCCTGGTGGACTGCTTCACGCAAATATCGCCTCTTCTGCTCTGTTTTCGTCAATCTCTGGCTCATCCGTAGCAACAGCCGCAACCATAACAACCGTAGCAATGCCAGAATGCGATAAGTATGGATATAAACCTGGTCTTTTTGCTGGCACCATAGCAGCTGGAGGCACACTTGGGATCCTTATACCTCCATCCATAAATCTTATAGTTTATGGCTTTTTAACCAATACTTCCATACCAAAACTATTTGTAGCAGGTATGGTTCCAGGTATATTTATGGCTTTTTTGTTTATGCTTTTTATCTTAATCTATTCTATTATTAAAAAAGAAAAGAGAAAAGAGGAAGAACCTGTAACTTGGAAAGAGAGATTTATTGCACTAAAAGATTTAATCCCTATCATTATCCTGTTTGTGTTGATTATGGGTTCTATATATACAGGTTTTGCAACACCAACAGAGAGTGCTGCACTTGGTGTATTAACAACCTTGTTTATCACATACTTTAAAGGATTATTAAATTTTGATGTCATAAAAAAAGCGATAAAAGGCACAATTAGAACAACTGGAATGATAATGTTCATAATTGTAGCTGCAAATTTTCTAAATTTTGTCTTGGTTTCCATAGGATTGACTGATGATTTGTCTGATTTTATAGAGAGCTTAGCAATCTCAAAATACTCTATGCTTGCGATGGTAACACTATTGTATCTAGTTTTAGGAATGTTCATAGAAACTCTTTCACTGATGGTAATCACAATTCCCATAATAGCACCTATCATGGTGACTTTAGGCTTCAATCCTGTGTGGTTTGGTATCTACTTAATCATCTTGATAGAGATGGCATTAATAACTCCTCCTGTCGGGCTAAATTTATATGTTGTTCAAGGCATTAGAAATAAAGGCACCATAGTAGAAGTTATGAAAGGAAGTCTGCCTTTTGTAATAATCATGCTATTTATGGCAATTTTATTGGCAATTTTTCCACAAATCTCACTATATCTAGTAGATTATGTATAGACTCATAAGAATTATATGAGTCTATAACCCTCTTGTTTAACATTTTCAATAATATTGACAGGTAATTTTTTTCTCAACTCTTTAACAAATGTTTTTAAAGCATCTTGTGACATATATTTATCTGTCCAAACATAATCTTGAATCAGATAGTATTTTGTGATTCTGTTTCTATTTCTACACAAAAGCTCCAAAAAGTCCTTCTCTTTTTTTCTTAAATCAATTTTTACATCATCAAATAAAATCTGATTGTTATCGGTATCTAAAAAAATATTTTTTGAAAGCTCTATGATTGCACAATCCCCACTACATAATACATTGCTAATTGCCTCAAATAACTCTTGATTTGTAGTTGGCTTTAGTAGGTATTGGTCAATCTTGAGATTAATCAACTTAAGCAAATACTCCTCTTTGGGATATGCACTAAGAATGATGATAGGAACAGACAAATTAGTCTGTCTTATCTTTTTTACCAAGTATATACCGTTTTCATACTCCATCACAATATCTGAAATAATCAAATTTGGTTTTTCAGACAAAAAAACTCTATAGCCCATATCTCCATCACTTGCTTCATACACATCTTTAAAATAAAAACTTAAGACATTTTTTAATCTTTCTCTTACTGCTTCGTCATCTTCAATAACCAAAACAGTAAAATTTTTTAACTTTTTTTCTAACTCTAGCATTATCTTAACCTTTTTAAAACCTTAAAGAAAAATTTCAAACACTGCTCCATCACCATAATTTTTTACACTTAATTTTCCCTGCATATTTTTTTCAATTATCATTTTTGACATGTAAAGACCCAATCCTGTACCTTGTATTTTTTTTGTAGAAAAGTATGGCTCAAAGATTAAATCTATTATATCCTTATTTATACCACCTCCATTATCTTTTATCGTTACAACAGAAAATTCATCTCTCGAATCAATCATCAAAGTGATATTTTTATTCTCTATATCATTTGAAACTAAAGCATCTCGTGCATTTAAAAGAAGATTTAAAATC
Organism: Campylobacterota bacterium; assembly: GCA_013151055.1. Lineage (GTDB taxonomy): Bacteria > Campylobacterota > Campylobacteria > Campylobacterales > Sulfurospirillaceae > JAADIZ01. The sequence continues at coordinate 1,247 of JAADIZ010000097.1, read as the reverse complement.
ACCTGAGAATACTCTCTTTTGTAACCGTTAATTTTCAAATCATTTTTTACTATAAAATCTAATTTAACTTTTGCACTCTGCAAAGACTCTTTTATAAGCGAAACCGCATCTTTACAAGCAATAGAGACATAAAAATCCTCCTTGTCTTTTTTTGGCTTGTAAAAATTTTTGAAATCCTCCATGCTTTTTGACATAAATTGTATAGTTTTTGTTGCATCTTTTACGCATAAAAGCAAAAAATTATTAGTCGTCTTTTTAAATAAAATTCTAGTTTCAAGCTCCATCATTATACTATTTAGCTGATTTAAAGGTTGCCTCCATTGGTGAGAAATCATACTAAGCATTCCTCCCATTCTAGCAAGTCTTGATTGATGTAGCATGGCTCTATCTTTCTCTTTCGCCTCACTTAAAGCTTTTTGGATTTTAGTATGCAAACTATTGTTCAAATCTTTCAAATCCTGCTCTTTTTTTCTTACTCTCTCTTTGTGTTCAAGAAGCGTTTTATTTATCTCTCTTGAAATAGCTATTGAAAACATGGAGATAAACAGTATTGATAACAGAGCCACAGCAAGTATCTTCTCGATATACTTTTGCATTTTTTCATGTAGTATTCTGTTTTTTTTAGATATAACCTTTTTAATCTCATCGACATATATACCACATCCTATAACCCAATGCCACTCTGGATATAACTTTACATAACTAAGTTTTTTGGTGCTAATATTATTGTCCTCTTTTGGATAGTAAAATTCAAAAAAACTGCCGTTTTTATTTTTTATAGCTAATTTAACAATTTTTTGCACATAATAGATACCATTTTTATTTTTCCTATCCGTATCATCTTTGCCTATCTCATTTTTCCTATAGGGATGGGCCACCAATTTATTGGTATTTGTGTATATCCAAAAGTAGTTATTGTTTCCAAATCTAACCAACTCTATCCATCTTGCAATTGCATTTTTAAGGTCGTCTAATTTATAAAATATATCTTTTTTTAAGATGATAACTATTTTTTTGGCAGGAACATACTTTAAAAGATAGAGAGTTGTCTCATCTCTTAAGACAAAAAGCTCTTTATTACTTCTATATTTTTTGATTATTGAGGGCTCAAAAAATACATCCTTATCTTTATAGAGAATTTTTTTACTATAGTCATAAATGATAAAATCAGTATTGTCATTTGAGTTTTGACCGATATATTTCATGTACTCTTTAGAGCTGTTTACTTGCTCTACCAATTTAGAAAA
>JAADIZ010000205.1 GCA_013151055.1 Campylobacterota bacterium | reverse complement strand
TTTTATCATTAGTTTCTAAAATATTTATGCTCATGTCAACAACATTTTTTATACTTATATCAGTATTGCCATGTTTGTTATAATTATAGTTTATTATTTTTTCTAATTTATTAGATTTTTTAATTATTTGTATTTTTTGAGAATTCTTATAATTTTTTTCAATTTTAGATATCTCTTTATTAAAATCAAGGTATTCACTAAAGATTACAATAAAGGCGGCTAAAAAAGCAAAAATTCCCGCAAATACAATAGCATAAATATTTATCTGATTTATACTGCCTTTTTGACATTTATCAAACATTATCGCTCCATTAGTTAATTATCTGTTATAATATCAAAAAAAGGATAAAACTTTGCAAATAAGGCTTCTTGGTGAATGGGAAAAGCAAAAGTATATAATTATAGTTTTTCCTAATGCTAAGAGTGACTGGGAACATAGTATTAACGATATACAAAATAGCTACATTTCACTCATAAAAGCAATTATAATACATCAAAAATGTGTAGTTTTATGTGAAAACAAACAAAAAACCATCAAGATCTTACCGAAATCAAAAAATTTAGAATTATTGCAAATAGAAACAAATGATACTTGGATAAGGGATTTTGGAGCTATTTGTATTTATAAAAATGGTGAATTAAAATTACTAAATTTCAAGTTTAATGCTTGGGGGAGAAAGTTTGATTATCGCAAAGACAATGCCGTAAATTTAAAATTAAAAAAAATGAATTTTTTCAAAGCACCTATGAAAAATATAGATTTTGTTTTAGAAGGTGGAAGCATAGAGACAAATGGAAAAGGTGTTTTACTCACAACACAAAATTGCATATTTAATGAAAATAGAAACCCCAAACTGTCACAAGAACAAATCGTAAAAACATTAAAAAATACTCTTGGAATTCAAGAAATAATAATTTTACAAAACGGCTCTCTAATAGGTGATGACACAGACTCACATATCGATACACTTGCAAGATTTTTAAATGCTGATACCATTGCATATGTCAAGTGCTATGATACTAGCGATAAGCACTTCGCAAGTCTTAAAAAAATGGAAGAAGAGTTAAAAAAAACAAACTTTAATCTCTTAGCCCTACCTCTTCCAACTGCTAAATACTTCCTAGGTGAAAGATTGCCTGCAACATATCTAAATTTTATATTTATAAATAATGCCTTACTAGTGCCAACTTATACAGACAAAAATGACAAAATTGTATTAGAAACCTTGCAAAATTTCTTTCCAAACAGAGATGTGGTAGGCATAGATGCATCAGTATTTATAAGAGAGCACGGAAGCTTGCATTGTGCAACCATGAACTATTTTATTTGACTTCTTTCATAGCTATTTCGTAAGGTCAGTTAAATATATTGATATTTTAATTTTATATTGTTTTGCAAGATATAATTAAATGTATAGTGACTTCCGTGTATAAAGTAAGATCTTTTAGCACCTAATTTATCTAGCACAATAGTTGCTTCTTCATAGTTGAGATGATTTCCATTTGAAAAATTTGGTGCTAAACAAGCATCTAAATAACACTCATCTATATCTTTTGCGAGCAAAAATTGCATCGATTCATCACTTATACCCGCACAATCAGTCAAATAAGCTATAGTTTTATCTTTATCTTCTATCAAATACCCTGTTGTGTTTATTGAGTGTTTTAAAGGAATGGGAGTAAATTTAATGTCATTGACCATCAAAGTCGAAAATGGCTCATTTTCTTGAAACGATATAGCTTGAGAATGTCTATATAAATTTAAAAAACCAATTTTATCTTTTGGATGATGACAAGCTATATGGTCACTACTATATCTTAGTCTTAAAAGTCCCAAAGCATGATCTGCATGAAAATGCGTCAAAAAAATACTTTTTATAACCTCTGTATCAAATATAGTAGCTATATCTTCTATGCCAGCATCTAGTAAGATTATTTCATTGTTTTCGCATTTTATATATGCACAAGTTGCAAGGTTTCTCTTATTTTGCACTCTGCATTCTTCACACACTTGGCATTTGCAATTATGTGAAGGAATTCCCCCACTATCTGCCGTTCCTAAAAAATTTATTTTCATCACATAATTTTATCACAATTTTGATATAATTAGTAATTAAAATAGGATAATTTATGACACTACAGAAAAAAGCGACTATCATTTCAAGCCTTACGGCTACTGTACTTATAATTATAAAATTAACTATTGGATTACTTAGCGGATCTGTGGCAGTTCTTGCTAGTGCAATCGACTCTATATTAGATTTGATAGTTTCTGCTTTTAATTATTTTGCTATAAATAAAGCTGAAAAACCAGCAGATGAACAGTTTAATTATGGAAGAGGAAAAGTTGAAGCCCTAGCTGCTGTCATCGAAGGAACTGTTATCACGATGTCAGGTATTTTTATCTTTTATGAATCCATCAAAAAAGCTTATCGTGGCGATACGATAAGCCATCTCACACCTTCGCTCATTGTTATGGTTATATCTTTGGTTTTAACTTTGGCTCTTGTTGTATTTTTAAATTACGTAGCCAAAAAAACAAATAGTATGGTGATAAGAGCTGATGCCCTACACTATAAAACAGACATATTTAGCAACGGTATAATCCTTATATCTCTGATTATCATACAATTGACAAATTTTTATTTGATTGACTCTATTATGGGTGTTGTGATTTCTATATATATAGTATATTCAGCTTACGAAATTATAAAAGATGGTATTTATATGTTGCTTGATGTATCACTAGATAAAAATATTGTAGAAAGTATTGAAAATATAATAAAAGACGAAGGCGCAGTTAGTGATTATCATTTCTTAAAGACTAGAAAATCTGGAAATACAAATTTTGTTGATGTTCATCTAGTATTTAACACAGACATTTCTCTTCTTGATGCACATAGAGCAGCTGATCGAGTTGAAGATAAAATCCAAGAGATAAATAAAAAAGACGAGTGGATTATGAATACCCATCTTGATCCCTATGATGATTCAGAATTTGGCAGTTAATCATCTGCTTTCATTTGGCAATCTTCACTATCGCAAAAGTGCTCACTTTGCTCGGATTTCCCTCTATTTCCTAGACACATCCCTTTTCCTATAGGAGTCACCTTAATTTGTGATGCTTCTGTTTTACTAAGAGCCAAACAAGAAGAACACTCTACCTTCACATGTAAGCTGTCACTTCCAAATGTTCTTCTACAAACTCTCAAAATTATTCCTGGACTTAAACCCATAGCAGAAAATCTTTTTTTCAAATCATCTTCTAAATTTACACTCTCTACTATGGCTCTTGTACCTTTTTTTAATTCGCTTAATTTCATTTAACTGTCCCCTTTTTTAGGAGCAAAGCCCCTAAAAAATTCCTCGCGACTAAAGCACGAAGTAAAAACTTCTGTAATAGTTGCTATCTTATCACTTTGAGAGGAGCAAAGCCCCTAAAAAATTCCTCGTACTATTGCACGAAGTAAAAACTTCTGTAATAACTTTTATTATATTCCAAAAACACTTAATAGCCCATCAAGGCTAGGGTTTTATATACTCCATAAGCTAATAGCCATGCTACTACATTTGGATAAATTGTATAAAATATTCTCCAAGCCCACTGCGGAACTTCTGTATAAAATGTACCCATGGCAGCTAAGCAGGGAGAGTAAATCATGATAATTATGATAAGAGCGATAGCAGCCTTAAAATCAACATTTTGTCTCATTTTTGCAACCAAGCCCTTACTTGTCTCAGTTGCACCGCTCATAGCATATAGTGTTCCTAGCGTTGAAACTACAACTTCTTTAGCACTAAGTCCAGCCACTACAGCCACGCTCAATCTCCAATCAAACCCAAGTGGTGCAAAAACCGGTTGTATAAATTTCCCAAAATCACCCAAATAACTATTTTCTAACAATTTTGCATTTAACTCATTTTTTAAGTTCATCTTTTTATTTATATCTACAGTTTGCTCTATTTTTGCATTATAGTTTTGTACTAGCGTATTATTTACAGGATAGGAACTTAAAAACCATATAACCATTGCTGCTATTGCGATAAAAGTTCCTGCCTTTTTTAAAAACATTCTGGTTTTTATCCATAAATCCATTCCCAAGGCTTTAAAAGAAGGAAATCTATATGGTGGCATCTCCATAACAAAAGGCTCTGGCTCACCTTTAAACAAAACTGTTCTGAGTATCTTAGCAACAATTAAACCTAAAAATGCACCTCCTATATAGATATAAAAAAGCATATTTCCTGGATTTTGATTAGCAAAAAATGCAGAAACTAACAACACATATATAGGCAATCTTGCTCCACAACTCATGAAGCCCAAAACAAGCATCGTGATAATTCTATCTTTTGGATTTTTTAGAGTTCTTGCAGCCATATAGGCAGGAACTGTACAACCAAAACCGCTCACAAGAGGGACAAAAGCTTTTCCTTGAAGACCAAATTTTTTCAAAAAACCATCCATTAGATATGCGGCTCTACTCATGTAACCAGTTTGTTCAAGCAAATTTAAACCTAAAAAAAGCACTAAAATATTTGGTAAAAACATCACAATCGCACCAACTGCTGGCAAAACTCCCTCTGTTAGCACTGAATTAAATATCCCCTTCGGTAAAAAATCAGCTAAAAAGGAAGAAGTTTCAATAAAAATTGAATCGATTAAATTCATAGGATAATTGCCAAGGACGAATGTAAGCTGAAAAAGAGCCCACATAAAAAATAGAAATATAGGAAGCCCAAAAATTGGGTGAATTAAAAAGTTGTCTATTTTCTCACTAAGAGACTCATTCTCTTCCTTGATATCTAGCGTTTCCATCTGTAAATTATATGAGATAGCAGCTCTCTCATTTGCCAATATATCAGTCGTACTCTCTTCATCAAATTCGGATTCTAAATCTTTATACATCTTTTCTAGTGCATTATGAGCTTCTATAAAAATGGGCAAATCATGAATCATCTTATATATGTTTTCATCTCTATCTATCAGTCTGATGGCCAAAAATCTTGAGTAATCTTCACTTTTAAAGTGTGGTGATTTTCTAAGAATTTTTGCTAATTCTTCAATCCTTTGCTCAACTTTTTCATTATAATATATCTTATTTTTAGACAATACAGAGTTGTGAAGTTTAATGATTTGAGTGATAATTTCTTCAACACCTCTATTTTCTTTAGCTGATGTTAAAACAACTGGGATTCCTAGTAATTTTTCTATACTCTTCTCATCAAGAGTGCCGCCTTTTTTCTCTATCTCATCAACCATATTTATAACTAAAACTGTTTTTCTATGCATGTCAAGCAACTGCATTGTGAAGATAAGATTTCTTGAGAGTGTATTTGCATCCACTACATTTACCATGACATCATAATCTTCATCAACCAAAAAATCTTTTGCTACCTGCTCTTCTGGCGTATAGGCATTTAGTGCATAAATACCTGGCAAATCGGTCATCCTTATATCATAATCATCTCTTTTAAGATAGATCTCTTTTTTCTCAACTGTTACACCGCTAAAATTACCAACGTGTAGCTTTGCATTGCTTAGCGCATTTATGATTGAGCTTTTTCCAACATTTGGTTGCCCTACTATCGCTACTTTTATTTCACTACTCATGTAAGCCCTTCACCAATATACTATGTGCTTCTTCTTCTCTAAGTGCTACTTTTGTGTTATTGCTAAGTATATCCCAAGTTTGCCTTGCTAATGTATGAGCCATAACTTTAACCTTTGCACCTTTTACGATTCCCATAGATAAAAGTCTGCCTTTAACTGGCTCTTTTGCCATTATTTTTTGTACAATTGCTTCTTCATCAATTTTCAAATCAGAAATTGTTTTCATTTTATTCCCTCATATAATTTCTCTTAATTTCGAATATTACCTAAAATATAATTAATTTGTTCTTAAATTGATAATCATTCTCAATATTAATTAAACAAAAGCTACACTTTACTGTGCTATAATTCATAAAAGGAAGGGCTATGAAAAATTTATTTCGATGGGACAGATACATAAGAGTTGTCTTGTCCATTCTACTTTTTTACTTTTCAGGTGCACAGCTGAATTTATACTCTATTGTCGCTATAATTTTACTTTTTACGGCTGTCAGTGATTTTTGTCCACTCTATTTTATACTTGGTTTAAATAAAAAACATGCCAAAAAAATGGAATTTTTATCAGAATTACCCAATAATAACCCCGAGCCTATTTATATATTTGATGATAACGGCAAGATATTTTATCGAAATAAATCTTCAGTTACTATACTTCCAAATATAAAGGATTTGTCTTCAATAACTAATAAAAATCCAAAATCCCTCATAAAAGATGAATTGCAAGACTCTATAAAATTTAAACAAGATAAAAATATCTACATGCTAAAAACAAAAGGCTCAAAAGAAAAAAACGGTATCTTTACATATGGGTTTAATATAACAGAACTCGAAAATCATGCTATAAAACTAAAAAAATTAAGTTTAAGCGACTCGTTAACAAATCTTGGAAATAGAAAAAAATTGCTCGAAGATATCGATAGAAAAAAAGATGAAGATATTGCCCTTTTTATATTAGATATTAAAAGATTTAAGCAGATAAATAACTTTTTTGGACATGTCAAAGCTGATGATTTTTTGATTAAATTTGCAGATATGCTAGATAAATTTAACAAACAACAAGAGGAAAAAGCACTGTTATACAGGCTTCAAGCAAATAGTTTTGCCCTACTCTTTAGTTTCAAAAACAAAAAAATACAAAATACAAAAATTGCAGCTATAAAAAACAAATTGCTTGAGTTTTTTAAAAATTCCAACATAGCTATAGAAAAAATAGATGTAGATTTTGATATACGCCTTTGTGTTGCTGCTAAATGTGACTGCGAAGGTGGCAAAAGCATATCAACAGAGCTTTTAAATAACACGGAAATTGCACTATCAGTCGCAAAGCAACAAAACTTAAATTTTCTTAGTTTTGGTAAAATCTCTTATATACTTAGCGAATATAAAGAAAATTTTC
>JAADIZ010000091.1 GCA_013151055.1 Campylobacterota bacterium | reverse complement strand
TTTTTTCTCTCAGATAAAAATCTTTGAAAAAGTGGTATCAATATCACAAGAAGTCCTGTTCCTGAAACCATAGCTGAAGCCAAAAAGATGATAGGCATCAAAGGCGTATGCCACATGACATTCGCATGAACAGCTCCTAGTATATAACCTGTATATCCGTGGACTGCAAGTGCCAAAGGAATACCAATAGCACCCAAAACAAAACCTTTTTTATGATCTTTTACCAAAGCTTCTTTGCTTAAGTCCATATTTCCAAAAGTGAAAAAGGTATTAAAGATTTTGGAAAAACCTTTTGCTTTTTTGGCATTTTTTACAAAATACGGACGATAAAGTGCTTGTGCTTCAAAAAATATCAGTATCGGATATGCAATCAAAAGCAAAACACCCCACTTCATAGGAGAAGTTAGAAAGTTTTCCCAACCATACATAAAGAAGTTTAAAACTCTACCTGGCTGCTTCAAATCATCTATCAGATTTAGTGGTGCGGCTACTAGCAAAACAAATGCCATAAGTAGTGATATACCAGCTATCGGTTTGTACTTTTCCCATCCAAATACATGGGCAAAACTCGATATTATAAACGCTGCTGCTGAACTACCTGTGAACCAAAAGTAATTTGGTACATCTATACCCCAAGATTTTTCTATGGTTACAGAGGATATCAAAGTTAAAAAATGTTGTGCATTATCCATGGTTTTTCTCCCCCCTTGTTTTCATCCACTCTGTCTTAAAGCCCTCTTCGGCTTTGACTATATCATCCAAACTTTGAGTCGTATTAAACAACTCTTCTAGCTTAGAGTCCAAATTGATATAAAAAACTTGTGGTTTTGTACCTTGTGCCTCTTTTAAAACAGTTGTTGAGTAGTTGTTTATCAGCTTATAAACATCAGAATTTTTGTCATTTATATCACCAAAGACTCTAGCTCCACCTATGCAGGTTTCAACACATGCCGGAAGCAGACCCTTGTCTGTTCTTTGTGCACAAAAGTTACATTTATCTGCGGTTTTTGTCCTCTTATTGAAGTATCTCTTGTCATAAGGGCATGCACTTATACAGTATCCACAACCCCAGCAAATCGTGTTATCAACAACAACTATGCCATCTTCTCTTTTAAATGTAGCTCCTGTCGGACATACTGGCACACAAGCTGGATTTTCACAATGGTTGCAAAGTTGTGGTAAAAAACCTTTTCTGACATCTGGAAATTCGCCCATCTCTGTTTCTGTCACAAAAGTTCTATATTGTCCTTCTGGCACTTCATTTTCTACCTTACACACCGATGTACATGCTTGACAACCTATACATTTTCTAAGGTCTAACACCATAACAAAGTGTTTTCCCTTTTGACCTATATATTTTGCTCTATTCTCATCTCGCCCTGGAATTTGCAAAGAAAAAGCATCTGCTTGCGGTGCTGCTAGCATAGCAAAAGCAGTCGTTGCAAGACCTTTTTTCAAGAAACCCCTTCTTGAATTATCTTCAGACATATTCACTCCTTTAGTAAATTGTTAAAGAACTATATCAAGGAAAAGGGGGAAAGTAGGGGGAAGCTCTAAGTAGTTAGAAAACTATAGTAAAAACAGCTCCTTTTTTTGAGTTTTTTACCTCTATCTTGGCATTGTTATTTTTTTCTATGATAGTTTTTGTCATATAAAGACCAATACCTGTACCACTTTTTGCGTGTTTTGTACTAAAATAGGGCTCAAAAATCTTATCTACAGGAGAGACTTTTATACCTCCTGCATTATCTGTTATCATAAGAATATTTTTGGAGTCTTTACTGAAAAGATCTATTTTGATACTGGCGTTATGTACTCTTCTTTCTAGTAAAATGTCTTTGGCATTGCTGAGAATATTTAAGACGGCCTGTGCTATCTCATTTGGAAATACAAAAACTTCGAAATCATTCTTTACATGTAGAGCTAAATCTATATTGTTATTTTTTAAAGAGGCAAATATGAGATTGTGTACTCTATCTATGATTTCTGAGATATTGTGCCTCTCTTTTTTCTTTCTTGAGGCAAAAAAGTTTCTAAAATCATCTATGGTTTTTGACATAAAAATTATCTGTTCATTTGCCTCTTCCACTTTTGTATGAAACTTCTCTTTGGTTAATTTACCCATCTCATAAAAGAGTTCCAAATTTATGAGTATAGAAGAGAGTTCAGTCAATGGCTGTCTCCATTGATGAGCGATATTTCCTATCATCTCACCCATGCTCGCGAGCTTACTTTGATGAGCCAAGATTCTCTCTTTTTCATTTGCCTCTCTCTCTTTTTTAAGCTTGAGTTGAATCTCTTTGTCTATCTCGATTTGTAGATTTTTATTTATTTTTTTCAAATCATCTTGAGTTTTTTTTAATTTTCTGTTTGATTCATCAAGCTCTTTTAAGATGATATTAAATCCGTAATTTATCAATATAGATGTTGCTAGCATCAAGGCTATAAGCAGGATTAAACTTTGTAAAATTGACTTGTCTAGTATATTTTTCCAGTGTGATATATTTTGCAAAAAAAGTATTTTAAAATTGTTATCTTTTGCTATACCTTTTTCTTGAATAATATATGGCATATAAATTTTGTTTTTAATGTGAATTATCTGAGTTTTATCTATCTTCTTGCTTTGTACAACATCATCAAATGCTACATTTTTTTTCAACTTAAAAGTAATCTTTTCTCCATCTTTCTTTGTATACATTATATATGTATAGATATTTGTCAATTTTCTGATTTCAGATAAAAAGAATTTTGGATTTATAATAAACTCTATATAGCCTACGATATTTAAACTAGCATCTCTAGCTTCTGAAACTGCATGAAAATTAAAAGATTTTGCATCATACCAAAACCCGGCATAACCCCTTTTGTGCTGCTTCATAAAAAACAATTTTGGCTCTGGTTTTCTTCCAAAATATATAAGAATTTTTCCATCTCTATCATAAAAACAGAATGACTTTAAAAAAGGGTTCTCTTTCTTGATAACATTCCACCTTGGAAGACTTAGTTCATGCAAAGAATCACTGTCATTTTGTGCAAAAGCCTCTTTTATACCATAAGAATTTATATTGGCATATCCTCTTGTTATATAAAACTTACTTATTCTATTAAATGTTTCATTGTAGACCAACTCTACTCTTTGAAGTTGAGATTTTTGATCTGCCAAAGCAAACTCTTTAATATCCAAATACCTAATAAAAAAGAATATTAAAGATAGTATAAAATATATTGCCAAAACTAAAATAATTGTTTTTGCCTTAACCGAAAAAAGTTTTTTATTGTATTTCAAACTTGTATCCTATACCATATACACTCTTTATGCACTCTTTTGCCACTTTTCTTCTTAACTCTTTTATGAGTGATTTTATCGCTTCTTTGCTAGGCTGTTCAAACTCCCAGATGTAATCATAAATCTGCTCAAATGTAACAGTTTGATTTTCTCTTTTTATAAAAAATTCCAATAGTCTGCTTTCACTTTTTGAGAGCTGAATATCTTTATCTTTGCATATCACTGCTTTTGTGCAAGGGTTATAGATGCAGCCATCTTTAAGTTTGATTTCAAGATTACTATCAACTAGCTCCAAAGCGGCCTCTTTTAGCGTATCTATAAAAGAAGTTTTATCAAATGGCTTGGTAAGATACCTTGTGATTTTTAGCTCAACTGCTCTCCATAGATACTCCTGTTCGGTATGGGCAGAGAGTATGATAATAGGAATTTTTTTATCTTTTTTTCTGATATTTCTGATCGCTTCCAATCCATCCATATTTGGCAAGCAAATGTCAAATATTAAAATATCATAGCTACTCAATGTCATCTCATAAAGAGCCTCTACACCATCTCCCACCGCAACTACTTTTTTAAAAAACAGACCTAGAGTCTCTGCTACATTTTTGCGAATTCCCTCTTCGTCTTCAGCATATAGAACTTTCTTATCTGAGAGAATTTTCAAAACTTCATAACTATCCACATGATAACCTTTATTTAAACACAAACACAAAAGATGAGCCTTTTTTTGGCTCAGATTTCACCTCTATATACACACTATTTTTATCACATATTTTTTTGACTATACTTAAACCTATGCCAAAACCACCACTTATTTTGTCGCCCCTATAATATCTGTCAAAAATCCTGTTAGTATCTTTTATGCCTTTGCCCTCATCTTTTATCTCTAATACTATATTTTGATTATTTTTTTTTAAACTCAAATAGACAGAGGTACCATTTTTAGAGTATTTTATAGCATTTGAAATTGTATTATCTATAACCCTTGAAAGCTCTAAGTTTGAAAAAATTATATGTATATCTTTTTGAATAGCTTGAATAATCTTCATATCTTTGGAGTTTAATAAATCCATAAAAAATTCTACTCTCTCTTCGCAAAATTTTGATAAGTTTATATCAATTTTTGGGTGCTCCACCACACTTTTTCTAACAAAAAATTCTAAATCCTCATATACTACCATCATATTTTTTAGAGCAGATTTAGCTCTTTTTATCATCTTGTTTTGACCATACATAGAGCCAAGACCATCAAGATTTAACAAAATGACCCCTATGGGAGTCTTCATCTCATGCATAGCATCTTTTATAAAATTTTCTAAATAAATATTGAATTTTTTATATGGTTCTGTACTATGTTGAATAATAAAAAAGCTTGAGAGAAAAACCAAAAGTGAGATAATCATCAAAAGAACTAAAACATTTAAAATTATTTTTGTATATGAAATCTTTTTTGCTACAATTAAAATTTTAGCACCAAAAACATTGTTTTTTAATCTATATTTAACATATCTATATTTGCTATTTTTTAAGAGCGAAAATATAACTTTATCATTTTTGTCATAAATTGCACTTGCAAAAACATTTGAACGAGGAAAATAGAACTCCACTTGATTTGAATTAGAGAATTTATATATCTTGTTTGCAACTTTTTGTGCATATATTTGCAACTCAAGATTATCTTGTAAAACTTCATTTTTCAGTTCGCTATTTATATAAAAATGCATAGGAATTGTAGCTATTAAAATTAAAATGGCAACTTGTAAAAAGATATATTTAAAGTCAACAATTCTCTTACTAACCAATTTTATATCCAACCATTTTTTTTGTAGTTATGAACTCTTTACTGCATTTTTGTCGCACTCTTTTTACACACATTCTAATATCTGCATAGGTTATATCTCGACCCTCCCAAACCACATTTTGAAGTGAATTTATCGAAACGAAATATCCTTTATTTTGTACCAAATACGACACCAATTCTATCTCTGTAGCAGTTAATTCTATAGGTTTTTCATCTTTCTTTAAAGTTTTTGTTGTAGTATCAAATGAATAGTTTTCATCTATCTTTATAATTTTTTGCGAGCTTTTAAAACAGTGTGTTTTTATCGTATAATCTATTCTGTATTTCAACTCTTTTAACTCAAATGGTTTTCTCAAATAATCACTGCAACCCAATTCATATCCTAAACTGAGGTTATTAATATCTGTTAAAGAAGTAAGTATTATCACAGGAGTTATAACTCCATTTTCTCTAATTTCTTTAAGTATTTCATATCCATCAACTCCTGGTACTCTTATATCCAAAAGCAAAAGCGAGTATTCATTTTCATAAATGGCTTCAAGTGCATCATTACCATCATCAAAGTCATCAACCCTATAGCTAGATTCTTCTAAAAAATCTTTTATAGTTACTTTATACAGATAGTCATCTTCGAGCAGTAAAATTTTCATTTTATTATTACTTCTCTTTTTTTCTTGGTATTAAATCTATAATTACTATTTTCTTGGTCTATATTTTCAAGCATATTTACACTATAAGATGTTTTTTGCTCAATCCCCATACACAAGGCTATCAATCCAACATCTTTAATTCCTACACTTTTCATAGAAATTAAAACTATTATATTTTTGCCTAAAATATAATATGGCTTATCTCTTTTGAAGATATACCTATTTTTAGTTAGCTGTTTATATAATCTTGTATCAAAAGAGTTTTCAACGATATAATATCTATCAATTTTTTTATGTTTTTTCAAATCAACTGCGATGTGGATAAATTTTTTATCTAGTAAAACTATCATTTTAAGATTAAATTTTTTCAATCTATCTTTTATGTTTTTAAAACCAATAATAACTTCAATCGAGCCTATAAAAACTTTTTTATCATTCAAGATTGGTGATATCGCTTTTATATTTAGTCTTTTGCCAAGCTCTATTGATACAAACGGTTCTTTTGTCTTTTTAACTATAACTAAACCTTTTCTAAAAGAGCTAAGTTTTTTTCCAAAATAGTCACTTTTATCCCAATTCCTAGCAAATGCCCTTAAATCCTTGGTATGTATCTGGATATCAATATTATCAATTCCTGTTGATTTTTTTATATTTTTAAGTATATTTTTTATCTCACTTAGTGCTTCTTTTTGACTATTTAACACTAAAGCTTGTTTCAAGACTGGGTCTTGTGAAATCAAAAGAGATAGAGACAAGGCATATCTTTTTTCACTATCTAAACTCTCATTTAGTATCTCTATATTTTTAGATATGTAGTTATTTATCTTTTCATCTTCATATGTAGAGGAGTATTTATTGTAAAAAAACAGTAATACAAATAAAGATATAGTAAAAATGCTCAACAGCACAATATAAGTTTTTTTCATAAGAGCATTATACCAAAGAGACTTTATATTGCCCCTTTGGTATTGGTAAAGGAGAATTATTTTATTTTATTATCGCCTCTAATTTTATCAATATCTAAACCCATAGCTTTAAAGTTGCTTCTAACAGAGTGTTTCTCTTTTAAAACATTTGAATTATAATATCCCATCACGCTCTTTGGCAACAATCCTTTAGCCAAATCAAAATCAGCTCTTGGTTGTGCATTCATATAAAGCACGATATCCGCTGCTTCTTGGTTTTTTAGGCTTCCACCTTGACCTAAAGGCATATTTGATTGCACCCAAGCTGCACCTTTGTTTAATTTGCTCATGCCAGCTCCTGTATTATAAGAGAGCC
>JAADIZ010000015.1 GCA_013151055.1 Campylobacterota bacterium | reverse complement strand
TTCAAAGCTAGTTTTGATGGCACCAGTAATCACGGAGAAAAAAGGCTCTTTTGCTGATTTGATAGAATCTCTGCGTCATAAAGGCTATGTTAGAGCGATGATAGATGGTGTGATGGTTAGACTTGATGAGGACATTGAGCTTAGTAAAACAAAAAAACATACCATAAAAGTAGTGATAGATAGAGTCATACTAAAAGAAGATAATGCACAAAGAATAGCAAGCGATATAGAGAAGGCTCTCAAAGAGAGTTATGGTGAGATAGAAGTTGAGATACTAAATGCACAAGAAGTAGAAGCAGAAGCAAGTTTGATACATTATAGTGAGCACAGAGCTTGTTTTGATTGTAAGATTAGTTTTGATTTGCTAGAACCTTTGAGTTTTTCATTTAACTCGCCAAAAGGTGCCTGTCCCCTTTGTGATGGTTTGGGTATCAGATATACGCTTGACATGAGTAAAATTATAGATGAAGAAAAGAGTATCGAAGATGGAGCTATAAAGATTTTTTATGGATTTAATAAAGGCTTTTACGCAAAATATTTAAAGGCATTTTGTGACGCGAGTGATATTGATATAAAAATTCCATATAAGGAGCTTGAAGATTTTCAAAAAAAGAGTATCTTGCACGGTGGTGTGGAAGATGCTGTTTTTACTTGGAAAAGGCATAGACTTAGAAGACCATTTGAGGGAATTGTAAAGATTGCTTACAACATGTTAAAAGATGAAAAAGATATAAACAACTTCATGAGTGAAAAAGTTTGTGATAATTGTGGAGGGCACAGGCTAAAGCCTGAACATTTGAGCGTAAAAGTAGGGCATAAAGGCATAGGTGATATCTTAGAGTTGCCAATTGATAAAGCACTTGAATTTTTTCGAAATGAAGAAAATTTTACATATTTTAGTAATCAACAAAAAATGATATCTGAGCCAATTTTAAAAGAAGTGAGAGAAAGACTCTATTTTTTATTTAATGTAGGATTAGGATACATCACACTAGGAAGAGATGCGAGAAGCATCAGTGGTGGAGAAGCCCAAAGGATACGAATAGCTTCGCAAATAGGAAGCGGGCTTACTGGGGTGATGTATGTGCTAGATGAGCCAAGTATTGGGTTACATGAGAGAGATACGATTAAGCTCATCAAAACACTAAGGGATTTGCAAGAAAAGGGTAATAGTGTTATCGTAGTTGAGCACGATAAAAAGACTATAAAATCGGCTGATTTTATAGTAGATATCGGACCAGGGGCGGGAAAATTTGGCGGAAATATCATTTTTAAAGGTAGCTATAAAGAGCTTGAAAAAAGTGATACTCTAACAGCATCTTATATAAATGGAACCAAAAAGATAGAGTATAAAAGTGAGCGAAAACAGACAAATTGGATAGAGCTAAAAAATGTAAATGTAAATAATATCAAGAATTTAGATGTAAAAATTCCGCTTTCAAATTTAGTGAGCATAACGGGTGTTAGTGGAAGTGGTAAAAGCTCATTGATACTCCAAACTCTTTTGCCCGTTGCTAAAGAATTACTAAATCATGCTAGAAAGATTAAAAAAGTTAGTGGAGTTGAATGTTTAGGGCTTGAACAACTTGATAAAGTGATATATCTTGACCAAAGTCCGATAGGAAGAACTCCAAGAAGTAACCCTGCTACTTATACAGGTGTGATGGACGAGATAAGAGTGCTATTTTCTAAAACAAAAGAAGCAGGGCTCAGAGGTTATAAAGTTGGTAGATTTTCATTTAATGTAAAAGGCGGAAGGTGTGAAAAGTGTCAAGGAGAGGGTGAGATAAAGATAGAAATGCACTTTTTGCCAGACATAATGGTCAAATGTGATACTTGCCAAGGACACAGATATAATGCTCAAACCCTAGAGATACTTTATCGCGGAAAATCGATAGCAGATGTGTTAGAAATGAGTGTAGAAGAAGCATATGAATTTTTTAAACCGATACCGAAAATTAGACAAATACTTCAAACTTTATGTGACGTAGGTTTGGGCTATATAACACTTGGGCAAAATGCTGTGACACTTAGCGGTGGAGAGGCTCAAAGGATAAAGCTATCAAAAGAATTAAGTAAAAGAGACACAGGAAAAACTCTGTATATATTGGATGAGCCAACAACAGGTTTGCATTTTGCTGATGTAGATAGACTGACAAAAGTTTTACATCATTTGGCAAATTTAGGAAATAGTGTATTGGTTATTGAGCATAATATGGATATAATAAAAAATAGTGATTTTGTGATAGATATGGGACCTGAAGGTGGAAACTATGGAGGAAAAATAGTAGCCGTTGGAACTCCAAAAGCTCTAGCAAAAAATCATAAAAAAACAAAAAGTTTTACTGGAAAATTTTTAGCAAAAGAGTTAAAGGATAAATAAATGATAGAAGACATAGTAAGCAAAATTAGGTCACTACCCCCACTTCCAAAAAGTTTTGCAGAAGTAAATTCTATTTGTCAAAATCCAAGTAGTGGTATTAGTGATTTAGCAAAAGTGATAGAAACTGACCCAATGCTTGTAGCAAATCTCTTGAAAATAGCAAACTCTCCCTTGTATAGTTTTCAAAGAGAGATTAAGAGTGTTCTCCAAGCGATATCGTTGTTTGGCATGTCCACAACTAGGTCGCTTATCACAAGCATTTCAGTTAAAAAGCTTTTAAATGTAGATATGGAGCCTTATGGTGTGAGCCCTGAAGAGTTTGTAAATATTTCTTTTATACAAAGTACACTTGTGCAAAAGTGGTATAGAAAAGTTGATGCAAAAAAAGTTGATGATCTGTTTCTGGCTGCACTTTTGCAAGATACTGGTAAAATTCTTATAGCAGATGAGGTCGTTAGAAATAACGAAACTTATCAATTTAAATCAGAAATAGAAGTAGCCATCGACATAACAGCAGTTGAAAAAATGTATGTAGAATCAACTACGGCAGAAGTAACTTCGGAGATATTTGAGCATTGGGGATTTGATGAAAAAATGGTCAATATGATAAAATTTTCAGATAATTATGATGATGCTGAAGAGCTAAAAGATTATGCTTTGGCTTTAAGAATACTTAAAACTGCGGTACCTATTAATTCTCCATTGAGTGAACGAAGTATAAACAAAGCAATTGCTATTTTAGAAAAAGAAAATATGGACACAGAACTATTTTTAAATGCAGTCCAAGAAATACAAAATTAGAGTAAAAACAGAAGTAAAATTTTAAATCAAGATGACAGTAAGTGACCTTACGCACTATAATGAGCAAAGCCCATTATAGTGGCAGGGACTAAAAGTCCCTACAACCCCCTAAAGCTACGAAAAGTAAGACTTTTTGAGAAAAAAGTGCATAAGGTCAGATAGTAAAAACAATAAAATGCTACAGAGCGTAAGCTCGTGCTTTAGTAGCGTGTGAATTGTTTAGGAATTTACTTCCTAAACAAGATGACAGTAAAAACAGATTTTTTCTTGGCGAAGCCAAAGCTTCAGTCGCGAGGAATTTAAGAGGGGCTTTGCCCTTTAGAGCGTAAGCTCGTACTTTAGAAAATAAAAATAGTTTCTTCTTGGCGAAGCCAAAGCTTCAGTCGAGAGGAATTTTGCTTGAGCTTTGCTCAAACAAAAGGGGACATTAAATGAAAACATTAACTATTATAGATACATTTGGATTTTTTTTTAGGAATTATTTTGCTTTACCAAACTTAAGAAATAAAGAGGGATTTCCTACTGGACTTTTGACTGGATTTGCTAATTTTATATATTCTTTAAAGAGCGAACTCGGGAGTGATTATATACTTTTTGCACTTGATGCAAAAGGCAAAACTTTTAGACACGAGATAGATGAAAATTATAAAGCTACAAGACCACCAGCTCCAGAAGATTTAAAAAAACAGCTTCCCGTTGCGATAGCTTGGATAGAAAAGATGGGTTTTAAATGCTACTCAAAAGAAGGATATGAAGCAGATGATGTGATAGCATCAGCTTGTGTATTTGCTAAAAATAGTGATATAAAAGTGCGAATTGTAAGCCATGATAAAGATTTATATCAACTCATAGACGATGATATGGTAACTTTATACGACCCTATAAAAAAATCAGATATAAATGAGCAAAGATGTCTTGAAAAATTTGGAGTTCATCCAAAATTAATAGGAGATTATCTTAGTATAGTAGGAGATAGTGCTGATAATATCCCTGGAGTAAAAGGCATCGGAGCAAAGGGAGCTAAGACGCTTTTAGATGAGTTCGGCTCACTTGAAAATATATATGAAAGTATAGACAAGGTAAGAAATCCAAGAGCACAAAAACTATTGCTTGAAAGCAAAAAAAATGCACATTTGAGTAAAAAACTCGTAGCATTGTATGGTGATCTGGATATATCTGATAAATTTGAGAGTTTTTATTTCCCTAGCGACCAACCGCTAGTTAAAATTGCGAATGAATTACAAAAATATGAATTAAAAAATATATTAAAAAAACTAAATGTTCCAACCAAACAAGAAGCAAAAATTCAAAGTTCATTTAAGCCAATTTTGTTAGATACTAAAGAAAAACTTTTTGATACTTTAAAAGATTTAAAACCAAATTCACTTGTTGCATTTGATACAGAGACAAATTCACTTGATGTTTATAATGCAAAGATAGTTGGCTTTTCGTTTGCTTTAAATGAAACTGAGGCTTATTATGTGCCCATAGCCCACAATTATCTAGGAGTTGGTGAACAAGTCGAGTTGAGTGAAGTTAAAAAAGCACTTCAAAAGATATTTACCTGTAAAATAATTGGGCAAAATTTAAAATATGACTTAGCTATCGTAGAAAATAATTTTGGTTTTAAAGATGTGCAAATTTATGCAGATACTATGATTTTAGCATGGCTTCTAAATCCAGAAAAAACTATCGGTCTTGATGCGATGTCTTTGAGATTTTTTAATCACCCTATGATTAAATTTAAAGATGCAGTCAAAAAAGGTGAAACATTTGATACAGTAGATATAGAAGCAGCTTGCAAATATGCTAGTGAAGATGCTTGGATGACTCTGAAAATTTATAATAAAATAGTAGATTTTTTAGAGCCAAATTTGCTTGATTTGGCTCACAATTTAGAATTTCCATTTATAAAAACACTTCTAAAGATGGAAAAAGAGGGTATAAAAGTAGATGTGAGATACCTAGAAGTGATGCTGAAAAAAAGTTTAAAGAAGATAGAAGATTTAAAACAGGCGGTATTTGACTTGACTAACTCGAAGTTTAATTTAAACTCTACGCAGCAATTAGGAAAAGTACTCTTTGAAGACTTAAATCTTAGAGTTGTTAAAAAGACAAAGACAGGGTATAGTACGGATGAAAAAGTTTTAAATGAATTGAAAAATGAGCATTTAGTCATACCAAAAATTTTAGAGTATCGAGAAATATATAAATTAAAATCAACATATATCGAGCCTTTGTTAAAACTAGGGTTAAAGGATGAAAACCATAGAATTCATACCTCTTTTTTGCAAACAGGAACTTCAACGGGACGACTTAGCTCAAAAAATCCAAATTTACAAAATATCCCAGTTAAGAGTGAATTAGGAAGAGAAGTCAGAGCTGCTTTTATTGCCAAAAAAGGATACTCTTTGGTTGGCATTGATTATTCGCAAATCGAATTGAGGCTCTTGGCTCATTTTAGTGGGGATGAAGCCTTACTAAATGCTTTTAACGAGGGTAAAGACATACATTACGAAACTGCTTTGAAGATATTTGGCAAGGAAGATGCCAAGAGAAAAAGAGGAGTAGCAAAGAGTATCAATTTTGGATTGTTGTATGGTATGGGTTCGAGAAAACTTTCCCAAACTATAAAGGTTAGTACAAAAGAAGCAAAAGAGTATATACAGAGTTATTTTGCTTCATTTCCCACAGTTAAGGAATTTTTGCATCAAGTTGGAGAGAGGGCATTAGAAACAGGATATTCCCAAACACTTTTAGGTAGAAAAAGATATTTTGATTTTGAAAATGCAAATGCTATGCTTCATGCATCATATCTCAGAGAAGCTGTAAATACACTATTTCAAGGAAGTGCAGCTGATTTAATTAAGATGGCCATGAATAACATCATCGATACGATAGTTGATGATGATGCAAAACTTCTTTTGCAAATTCACGATGAATTGATTTTTGAAGTAAAAGAAGAAAATGCCAAGGTTTTTTCACAAAAAGCAAAAGATATAATGGAAAATATTTATGAATTAAAAGTGCCGTTAAAAGTTTCAGTAGAGATAGGAAAAAACTGGGGAGAGCTAAAGTAGTTTTTATCTAATTTATTTGGCTTACTCTTCTGCTAGTTTTCCCATTACAAAAGGTTGTAGGTCATTCTTTTTAATCTCTTTTTTCATGGTTTCATTGAAAATGTCTTCTACTTTTTTACTATATTTTTCGTAGCTAAAATATGGAAAATGTATATTCCAGGCTTCTTTGATTCTACTTTTTGCCATTTTGTCTTTTATGCTTTTTGCCATTTTGTCTTTTATACAAGCGTGGAAATATTGAAATCCGATAAAAAAAGCAGAAGTTATGACCGCAGTGCTGATTATTGAAGCATGAAAATCGATGTTTTCAAAGAGTTTGTGAGTTATGGCTAATAGCGGGATGAGTATAAATGTGCAAACTATCGCATAAACTATATAGGCATTTTTAATTATCATTCTAAAACCTAGCTTTTCAGGATCAACATGCATACCCTCGTTATGGTAGGCATTTGCGACCAACAAATCTTTAAACCTAATAGGTTGGCTAGAGGTTTTAAATACAAATTTTAATATCTTATCTTTTAATTTTGTGTTTTCTAAAAATTTCATAGTAGTATTTTAACATAAATATGTTAAATATTAGACAAATGCTACGCTTGCATATCCAACCACTTGTGTTTTGTCACCATTTGCATCAGCACTTGTTCGATAATCTAGTAATTTTGCTTCCAATTTTTTCTTTTTTGCATACATGAGCATTGCAGTTATTCCAATCTTACCACAAGCTTCACAATTTTTTTGCAGTTTTTGAGGATTTAACTCTTCTATGGCTTTCAAACATAAATTATCAAGTGCATTTGCCTTGTTTAAGTTGTAATAATGACTTAAATCTGTACTTATAACTACTGCATTATTTGGATTTTCTAAGATAAATTCTATTATCTTGGAAAGGTTTTCTGAACTTTCTTTTCCATATATCAGCTCAATTACAGATGCACTAGGTAGATAGTTTTTTATAAAAGGCATTTGAACTTCCGTACTATGTTCACTGTGAGCATCTTCGAAAAATTTTAAATTAAACTTTTCTACAAGGTTATTTGAAAGTGTTTTGTTGATAGAAATCTTGCCTAGTGGTGTTTCATAAGAATCATACAAAGATATACTAGTGCCATCCAAATACACATGATGGCTAGGCCCTATAACTACTATAGTCTTTGGCTGAAAGTTTTTGAGTAGCCTAAAAGCTATATTTGCCGTAAAACCAGAATATATATAGCCAGCATGAGGGACAATTATGGCGTTTGATTTTATGGTTAGAATATTTTTATCTTTAATATTTTCTTCCATTAGTGTATTGTAAGTTTTAAATATCTCTTCTAGTTCTTGTTGTTTTTGCGGATAAAATTGTCCCGCTACCACAGTTTCTCTTGTATTCATCTCCATATACCTTCTATTTTTCTATTGCATTTTGGACAAGTGCCATCAGTTATATTGATTGCATTTGTTCCATAGCCGTTTCTTTGTATTAAAATTGTACCACATTTTGGACAAATAGTATCAGTATGCATGTTAGTATTTCCAAGATATACATACCAAAGCCCAGCATCTTTTGCTATGTTATAAGCTTTTTTGATAGTTTTATTGCTTGTTGTTTGATGCTCTCTCATCTTATAATCAGGGTGAAAAGCACTTAAATGCCAAGGCACATGTCGTCCTAGCTCATGAGCTATAAAATCAGCCATTGCTTTTAAATCTTTGTCGTTATCATTTTCGCCCTCTATGATAAGAGTAGTGATTTCAACCCAAATACCTAGACTAACCATATTTTTTAGTGTCTGTTTTACTACTTCTAAGCCACCTTTTAAAATTTTTTTATAATACCTTTCATCCCAGCTTTTTAAATCAACATTTGCTCCATCTAGCCATGTTTTCATGTCACTTACTACTTCTTTGGATTCAAATCCATTTGTTACAAATATATTTCTAATTCCTATGTCTCTTGCTATCACTCCTATATCTTTTGCATATGGATAGAAAATAGTTGGTTCATTATATGTGTATGCGATGGATTTTGCACCATTTTGGATTGCTAAATCCACCATTTGTTTGGGAGTTACTTTGATTTTTTTATTTATGTTTTTTTCTTGTGATATCTCCCAATTTTGACAAAATGGACATTGAAAATTGCATCCAACTGTTCCAAAAGACAGAGCTGTGGAGTTTGGAAGCACATGATACATTGGCTTTTTTTCTATGGGGTCTAAGTTTAGTGCTGTTGGATGCCCATAAACTAGAGTTTGAAGTTTGTTATTTTGATTTTTATTTACACCGCAAATTCCAGTTTGCCCATCTTTTAGTTTACAATAGTGCTGACACAATAGACATTTTATTTTTTTATCTTGCAAGTTTAAGTAGTATTTCATAATATAAGGATGATAACCATTTTTAAATAAAAACAAGATGAAAGTTTTAAAATAGAAGTTCAAAAAAATATATGGGAAAGATGCTTGGCGATATCTTTACCATATATTTTCAAAGAGAAATATATATTAGCTGATGAAAGTATATAAAGTTAAGGTAAACCAACGGTTAACTCACTCCACTACAAAAAAATAATGGAGTGAGCAAGAAAAGATATATTAGAGTTTTATGTTTTTTAGGCGAAGTTTTTTAGGCGAAGTGCATTTGTTATAACGGAAACCGAACTAAAACTCATGGCCGCTGCCGCAATTACAGGGGATAAAAGTATTCCAAAAACAGGGTATAATACTCCAGCTGCTATTGGAACACCGACACTATTGTATATAAAGGCAAAAAATAAATTTTGTCTTATATTTTTCATAGTGGCACGACTAAGTTGAATAACTTTTAAAATTCCAAGCAAATCACCTTTAATCAAAGTAACGCCAGCACTTTGTATAGCAACATCTGTGATATAAATGGTGGGTGTATTGTCTTGTGCATTTTTTAGAGATTTTAATATTTCAAAACCATTGTCGCCAGGAACATTTACATCAAAAACATATAAATCAAAGGTTTCATTATAACTTATACTATAGACATCTTCACTATCGTAAGCAACTAACTACTTCAAAGTTTTCAAGTTCAAAATAAGCCTTCAAGCTTGCATGTAAATTTTTATCATCTTCAAGTAGTAAAATTTTCATAATTGTACTTTAGTAACTTGTTTGTAATTATGCGACACAAATCCACCACTATCAGCTGTTCCTAAAAACTTAATATTCATAAAAACATTATACCAAATTTTTGAATTTATGGTAAAATAAATTTCAAGGAGTTATAAAATGTCCGATAAACATAAGGGAAAAATTCAAGTCTGGGTAAAAGAGGAGACGCTAGAGTACGAAAAAGAGCTTATAAAATTGCAAGTTGAACTTCTTAAATTTCAAAATCATGTAAAAGAAAAAGGGTTAAAATATATACTTTTATTTGAAGGAAGAGATGCTGCTGGAAAGGGCGGAACTATCAAGAGAGTAACTGAACACCTAAACCCTAGAGGTGCTAGAGTTGTAGCACTTGAGAAGCCAAATGAAAAAGAGAGCACTCAATGGTATTTTCAAAGATATACGAAACATCTTCCAAGTGCGGGTGAGATTGTGCTTTTTGATAGAAGTTGGTATAACCGTGCTATGGTAGAGCCTGTTATGGGGTTTTGTACGGAGAGAGAACACCATAAATTTTTAAAAGATGCTCCTGATTTTGAGAGAATGATAGTTGAGAGTGGTACAAAGATATTTAAGTTCTATTTTTCTGTATCCAAAGATGAACAGGCTAAAAGATTTAAAGCTAGAGAGACTGACCCCCTTAAGCAGTATAAATTTTCAAGTGTTGATAAAGAGTCTCAAAAACTATGGAATGAATACACTTTGGCAAAATTTATGATGCTAAGTTCTACTCATACACAATACGCTCCTTGGACTATAGTCAAAAGCGATGATAAGAAAAAAGCACGAATAAATAGTATAAAACATATACTAAATTTTGTAGATTATCCAAATAAAATTGATATTAAAGAGATAGAAGTAGATAAAAACATCATAGTATATGGACGAGATGAATCAATAGAGATGGAAAAAGGTTTTAAGTTTCATAGTTCAAAAGGGTAAAAATATACAACTATCTTGCATTAAGCATTTTATCATTTTATTGTGGATATGATGTGTGCGTTTTGTCAATTATTATGTAAAAGGGTAAAAATGAAAAATTTTAGTATTAGAAGTAAGATGTATGTTCTTTTGGGTGTGTCAATGGTGATATTTATAGCTATGAATTTATATATAAGTTCTCTTGTTAGTTCTAGTGAAAAAGAGACTTCTATTATCAACATTTTGGGCAAACAAAGAATGTTAAGCCAAAAAATGACTAAAGAAATTTTAATGTATGATAAAACAAAAAAGAGTGATGATTTGCAACAATTGGAAAAAACAGCTTTGGCATTTAATAAGACAATTAACAATCAAAACAGTGGTAAGATGTTGATTGATGGCAATATGATAAATATCAAGATGAGTAATGTTTTTAAAAGAAAAACAGATGAAATATTTTCTGTATGGACCCCTTTTTATAAAAAGATTAGAGAAATTATGAATAAAAAAAGTGCTTCTTTAGATCCAAATAATTTTAGAGAAAATATGCAACTTCTAAAGCTTAGCAATGATGTAGTAGGTATATACGAAAAAAATTCTGAAAAAATAATGATTGCTATAAATGCTCTGTCTTATGTAAATATTCTTGTAAATATTCTTGTAATGCTTATAATTATATATGCATTTAAAAAACTTATTTTGCAAAGATTAAGAAATGTTGAAAGATTTGCTGAAAATGTGGCTAAAACACAAGATTATACAAAAACATTAAAAGTAAATATAGAAGATGAAATAGGTCAAATTCTTACACAAATTAACTACTTTATCTCAAAAACAGGTGATTTGGTTCAAAATGCTAAATTATCCTCTAGCGAAAATGTCACAATTGCAAATCAACTTTCATCTGTATCTATAGAATTGAGCGGAACTACACAGTCATCTATGGATATAGTAGAAAAAGCTACTCAAAAAGCAAATGCAACCAAAGATAATATGCTGCAATCAATAGCAGAGGTAGAAAGCAATAAAAAAGAGATTATAGAGGCAAATAAAAGTCTTAATTTATCCAAAGAGGATATTATAGATTTAACCGAAATTATAGAGGAAAATGCCGCAGAAGAGATAGAGTTAGCTCAAAAAATCAAAGATTTGAGTGCATCAGCTAATGATGTGCAAAGCGTACTTGAAATTATAGATGATATTGCTGACCAAACAAATCTCTTAGCCTTAAATGCAGCGATAGAAGCAGCAAGGGCAGGGGAACATGGAAAAGGGTTTGCGGTTGTTGCTGATGAGGTTAGAAACTTGGCTGAGCGAACTCAAAAAAGTTTGGTTGAGATTGGTGCAACTATAAATGTAATCACACAATCAATAAACGAATCAAGTGAGCAAATGAGTGTAAGTGCGAAAAAGAATCAAAAAATCTCAGAAATGGCAGAGGCAACACAAAAGAGAATAAACAGTATTTCAAACGCAATGCAAAAAGCATCTAATGTAAATGAAAAGAGTGTGGAAGATTATGTTAAAACTGGAGATGATTTAAGCAAAATTATAACAATGGTTGAAAATATAAATAAAATTACAGTAAAAAATTCAACTAATGTTGGTGAAATTTCAGATGCAGCAAAACATCTTATAGATATAACCAAAGAGTTAAATGGTAAATTAAACCAGTTTAAAACTAGCTAAAAAAAGAGGCTAGGGGAATAATTTTTTATGATTAATTCTTGGCTTTTGTAGTTTGGCATAAATTTTTTTATAGTGCTGTAAAATTGTCTTTGATGATTTTTGTGCAGTATGTGAGCTAATTCATGTGTTATTATATACCTTATGCCTTCTATCGGCAGTTGTGATAGTGTTATGGCAAAGCTTAGCTCATTTTTATGATTGCAACTTCCCCATCTATTTTTTGTTTTTCTAAATGATATTTTTGTAGGATTTAGCAACATTTTTTGTGAGATATCTTTTAGTTCCCTAAGAACCATATCTTTTGTTGTTTTTCTATAAAAATCTTCTAAATTCTTTATTTGGATAGTTTCTTTTGAACCTAGATACAAGACTTTTCCCTCGTTTTCATATATCTCATGAATGCTTAGTTTGTGTGTTAGATTTGTGACTTTAGTATATATCCATTTTGCTTTTATACTTACAATTTCTTGAACTTTTTTGAGTGAATAGTTTGGATTTTTCACAATAACCCCTTTTGAGGGGTTTATCGTTATATATAGATTTTTTAATTTTTTATTTATAATTATAGTGTAGTCAATTTTTTCACCATTATAAATAAAAGATTGTTTAATTAAACCAGCCTTTTATCTTTTCAAATACTCCACCAAATGTCTCTTCTTGAGGTCTGTTTTCCACACCAAAACTTGTTTGAAGTTTTTCCAATAACTCTTGTTGTTCTCCTGTAAGTTTTTTCGGGTATTTGATTCTTATTTGAGCGATTAAACTACCTAATCGTTGTGAATGAACATTTTTGATACCTTCGTGTTTAAATACAAATTGTTGCTTATCTTTTGCTCCCATAGGAAGTTCTAATTCAGTTTCACCTCGTAGAGTCGGAATTGTGATGCTTTGTCCAAGAGCAACTTGTGTAAAAAACAGAGGAACCTCGATATATACATCATCATTGTGTCTCACAAAGTGTTCATCTTCTTTGACTTTTATGAGTATATACAAATCTCCTCTTCTACTTAAATCATCAATATTTCCCTTGTTTGCAACTCTTATGCGATTATCATTATCAACACCTTCAGGTATGTCTATGCTGACTTTTTCTGTTACACTGTCATACCCAAGTCCACTGCAGGTAGAACACTTATTGTGGATACTTTGTCCACTTCCGTTACAAGTTGGGCAAGTTTGAGAATATGTCATGAAGCCTTGCCTATAAAAAACTTGACCTTTTCCTTTACAATCTGGACAACTGTGCGTAGTTTTGTCTTTGCTCCCCGTTCCATTACACTGTGAACAAGGTTTTTTATGTGTAAATTTTATCTCTTTTTTACAGCCAAATGCGGCTTCGTTAAATTCAAGTGTTACGCTTAATTCTAAATCTAGTTGGTATTTTTGATTTTTTTGATTACTATTTCCACCAAAGCCACCACCAAAGCCACCACCAAAAACTGATTCAAATATGGAGCCAAGGTCTCCCATTATATCTCCATAATCCATATCAGAGAAGTGACTAAAGCCTTGTGAATCAAGCCCTGCTTTACCATATCTATCATAAGTAGCTTTTTTTTCTGAGTCACTTAAAACCTGATATGCCTCGTTTATTGCTTTAAATTTTTCTTCCGCTTCTTTATCGCCTTGATTTCGATCAGGATGGTATTTTAAGGCTTGTTTTCTATATGCTTTTTTTATATCACCGCTATTTGCATCTCTGTTAATTTCAAGTATTTCGTAATATTCTAAATCCAATTTATTTCTCTTTCTTGTAGTATTATAAGTCTTTAGCTAAGCTAAGTGTGCAATTTTACCAAAATTATAGTTATTTTTCAATGCTTGTTAAAATAGTCTAGATAAATAAAATTTCTCCTGCTTTTTTTTAAAAGTAAAATGGTATAATAATATATAAAAATTCTAAAGGTTTATACATGATAAATGTACTAATGATTGAAGACGATACTGAATTTGCAGAAATTTTAGGCGAGTATTTAGCAAAATATAATATAAAAATAACAAATTATGAAGATCCATATTTAGGATTAAGTGCTGGTATAAAAAAATACGATCTTCTCATACTTGACCTCACCCTTCCAGGAATTGATGGACTTGATGTTTGTAAAGAGGTAGTTGAAAAATACAATATACCAATAATAATATCTTCAGCAAGAAGCGACATAAGTGACAAGGTTATAGGACTTCAAATAGGAGCTGATGATTATCTACCAAAACCATACGACCCAAAAGAGATGTATGCTCGCATACAAAGCCTAATAAGAAGGTATAAAAAAACTAATGCTCTAAATGAGAATGGTGGGATAAATACCGATAGTGATTTTAGAGTCGATGAAAAAAGACATCAAATTTTTTTAAAAGATGAACCGTTAAATCTGACTCCAGCTGAGTATGAGATACTCTCTTACATGATAAAACAGATAGGATATTCTATTTCAAGAGAGCAATTGGTTTACAATTGTAGCTCCTTAAAAGATAAAGGAAGTAAAAGCTTAGATGTGATCATGGGAAGACTTAGAAGCAAGATAGGGGACAGCTCTAAAAATCCAAAATACATACATTCTGTTAGAGGTATAGGATATAAATTAATCGGATGAAGCAATCATTAAGTACCAAGATTACTATCATTTTTGTTTTTTCCTTGATACTTCTAGGGATGTTTTTTACCTTGCTTTTTAAGTATCAAGAAGAAAGTAATATAGAAAACATGAAGCGAAGCCAGTTTCAATCTATAAATTATCTTTTTACTCTTTATAGAAATAACTATACCCCAAGAAATATAGAAGAATATTTTCATACATTTGGTCTTAAAAAAGTGGATAACCCAACACTAAGAAAGGCAGTTATGGCTCAAGGAACTGTTCTTTTTCAAAAAACTATAAATTTTAATCGCTTTTCATCTATAAAATATAATGAAAAATTTTATCTTATGGTTGACAATATAACAACAAGCGTTTTGCTTGAAAGCACCTTGAAAAATAGAAATAACAAACAGCTCTGGATAGGTTTTGCCTTGGCTTTAATCGTTTTTATTTCCATGTATATTTCTATTTTAAGAAGTATTTCCCCGCTAAAAGAGTTGCAAGAAAAAATAAGAGAGTTTGCTAGTGGAAATATGGAGATAGATTGTAAAAGTGATCAAGATGATGAAATTGCTGAAGTAGCAAATGAGTTTGACAGAGCTGTGAAAAAAATATCAGCTTTGATGAATTCAAGACAACTTTTTTTGCGAACCATTATGCATGAATTAAAAACTCCAATTGGCAAGGGTAGAATTGTTTCAGAAATGCTTGAAGATGAAAAAGCGAAAAATAGGCTTATAACGATATTTGAAAGATTAGATATCTTAATAAGGGAATTTTCAAAAATAGAACAGTTGGTTTCAAAAAGTTACACTCCAAATTTTAAAGAGTACAATTTGGTAAATATCATGGAGCATAGTATTGATTTGTTGATGCTAGAATCAGATAAAAGAAATGATGCAGTTATAGTTGATATAGATAGTGAATTTATTGTGCGAGCAGATTTTGAATTGATGGCTTTGGCGATAAAAAACTTGATGGACAATGCTATAAAACATAGTAATAACAATTGTGTGGAAGTAAGAAATGAAGGTAACTCTATAATCATCGAAAATAGTGGTGAAAAATTGCCTATGGACATCCGTGAATATTTTAAACCTTTTGTTTCTGGAAATCTTAAAAAAGGCTTGGGTTTGGGTCTCTATATAGTAAACAATATAGTTCAGCTACATGATTCTTCTTTAGAATATAAATATCTCGAAGAGAAAAAGATTCATCAATTCAAAATTTTAATACAAAAGAAGAGTATATGAAAATTCATATCTTTGATACTAATCAAAGCTTTAGTGCAAGGAATTTGTTAAGAGCTTTGCTTTTGACAAAGGAAACAGTCAAAC
>JAADIZ010000061.1 GCA_013151055.1 Campylobacterota bacterium | reverse complement strand
CCACTCATGTTGCTGGACAAAAGAGTGGAAAAACATACTCAAAAAGCTAAGTTTATAGAGCTAAAAATAAAAAAGTTTAAAGTTTAACCCTCGTATAATACCTCATAGCAATTAAGCTATAATAAAATGAGAGTTTTAAAGTGATAATATATTGGAGAAGTAACCAAAGCGGTAGAAATTCTTAAATAAGAAAATTAATTAGCTTGAGGGTCAGTAAGATAGTTATACTTTAAATTTGAGTGGCAACTAAATCAGTTTTAAACTAGATTGAATAGTACGAGATAAGATTATGTATGACAAATTATAACTTTTGGGATGAGAGAATATATCTCTCATCTTATCAAGCTCTCTAATAAACATAAAGGCTTACGATGGATAATTGTATCGGATTGGATGTATCAAAGTCAACCATAAATATACACATACCAAAAAGTTCTTTAGATTTAGAGATAGAAAATACAAACAAAGCAATCAAATCTCTATATTCTAAACTCAAAAAAATATATAAAAAAGAGATAGATAATCTTGTGTTTATATATGAACCAACAGGCAGCTATTCATATCAACTTACTTACTTTTGTTCTGTAAAAAAAATAAAAGTATTTATGATAAACCCTAAGCAATCACATAACTTTGCAAAAGCGATAGGACAAAGAGGCAAAAGTGACAAAGTAGATGCAAGGATGCTCTCTGTTTGTTTACATGTAGCGAGAAATGGCGATGTAAGAGTACCTGTTATAAATCCAATAGAGACAGAGATAAAAGAACTCATTGGTTATTATAAATTCACAACTAGACGAAGAGTACAAACAAATAACCACCTAGAATCATTAATCATAAAAGATGGTTCACTGTATGCCATAAAAGATTTACAACACGAGATTAAAAAGCTTGCGATAAAAGAGAGAGATATTATTGAAAAAATAATAGAGTTAATAAATAGTAGTGAAACTTTAAACAAAAAATTTAATGATATAAAGTCTATTGTTGGTATAGGCAATATTGGAGCAATAGTATTGTTGCACCTCTTTATCAAATATCCAGAAGCAAACCAAAGAGAGATAGTATCACTAGCAGGACTTGACCCGGTTCAAAGAACATCAGGCAGTTCTATTAGAGGAAAAAGTAGAATTTCTAAAGCTGGTTCTAGGTTATATAGAGGCTCTTTGTTTATGAGTGCTATGTCAGCTATTAGATTCAATGATGAAATAAAAGTATTTTATGATAGATTAAAAGAGAATGGAAAACATACTACAGTGGCACAAGTTGCTATTATTAAAAAACTGATAATTATTGCCCGCTCTTTATATAAAAATGATTGTTCTTATGATGTAGAGTTTTATAAAAAACAGAGTGGTAAAAATGAAAAAATGGCATTGTCAGCTTAAGCATATTTTTTTATATATTTTAAAAGATTTATTGAAGTTTTAATGGGGTTTTAAGGTGGCAACTGACCCCTCTTAAGGAGATAAGATGGCAAATGTATTGATAATTGGAGCTGGTGGAGTTAGCCGCGTTGCTACTAAAAAATGTGCTATGAATAGTGAAGTTTTTAATGAAATCACACTTGCTAGTAGAACAAAATCTAAATGTGACCAAATAGCAAAAGAGATAAAAGATGAGCTACATGTAGAGATAAAAACTGCTCAAGTTGATGCTGATGATATTGACGAATTGATAACTTTGATAGAAAAAATCAAACCTGATTTGGTGATGAATATCGCTCTTCCCTATCAAGATTTAACTATCATGGATGCTTGTATCAAAACAAAAGTAAACTATCTTGATACTGCAAATTATGAGCATCCAGATTTGGCTAAATTTGAGTATAAAGAGCAGTGGGCAAGAGATGAAGAGTTTAAAAACTCTGGTATCTTAGCACTTTTAGGAAGTGGTTTTGACCCAGGAGTTACAAATGTCTTTTGTGCTTATGCCCAACAATACCTTTTTGATGAGATAAATTTTATAGATATACTCGATTGCAATGATGGCGACCATGGTTACGCTTTTGCTACAAACTTTAATCCTGAGATAAATCTACGAGAAGTTAGTGCAAATGGCAGATACTGGCAAGAGGGATTTTGGTATGAGACAAAGCCTATGGAAATAAAAATGCAATGGAATTATCCCGAAATTGGAGTAAGAGATAGCTATCTTTTATATCATGAAGAGATGGAATCACTTTGCAAAAACATCAAAGGCTTAAAGAGAATAAGATTTTTTATGACATTTGGACAAAGCTACCTAACCCACATGAAATGCCTAGAAAATGTAGGAATGTTAAGAATTGACGAAGTAGAGGTAAATGGTGTAAAAGTAGTCCCTATGGAGCTTTTGGCAAAACTATTACCAGACCCAGCAAGTTTGGGGGAAAGAACTGTTGGAAAGACAAATATAGGCTGTGTTATTGAAGGTGTTAAAAATAAAAAAATAAAAAAGGTATATATCTACAACACATGTGAACATCAAACTTGCTACAAAGAGACTGGCGCTCAAGCAGTAAGCTATACCACGGGAGTTCCAGCTATGATTGGAGCGAAAATGATTTTAGAAAACAGATGGAGAGGCAAAGGAGTTTATAATATAGAAAATTTCGATGCTTTACCATTTATGGAAGAATTAAACTCTCAAGGGCTACCTTGGAAAATTATAGAAATGAAACCAGATGAAACTTATGAGATAAAGGATTAAAAATGAAAAATGAAATAATGATAGTTTGGAGTACTGACAACAAAGAAACAGCTGAAAATATGGTGCTTTTATATGCAAAAAATGCAAAATTAAAAGGTTGGTTTGACGAAGTCACACTTTTGATTTGGGGTGCTTCTCAAAAACTTTTGGTACAAGATGAATACTTTCAAAAATTGGTAAAAGAAGCGAGTGAGGCAGGTGTCAAAGTAGTAGCTTGCAAAAAATGCAGTGAAAATTTAGGCATAGAAAATGCCCTAGAGGCTTGTAGTGTTGAGCTTTTCTACACTGGTGTTTTGCTCAGTGATTGGGCAAAATCGGGCAAACCTTTGCTTACTTTTTAGCTAACCATATCGGCATGACCAAAGTATATAGAATCCTCTGGTCTTTTTAACAACTTTTGAAGTATATTTTTTGCTTTTATTTTTGTCTCTTGGTCAAAGTAAATCATCATGTTCCTAGAAAAGATAAAATCAAATTTTCTCAATGCCGATAAATTTTCATCAAAAATATTAACACATCTAAATGAAACTCTATCTTTTATGATGTCTTTCAAAGCATAAAACTCATCGATTTTTGTAAAGTATTTTTCTTTCAGCGTATCACTAACTCGATGCAAACTTCTTTCATTGTATCTAGCTTCAAATGCTTTTGAAATAATCTTTTCACTAATATCAATCCCAATTATATGAAAATCTGAGCCCTTAAATCCTGCTTCAAGCAACATCATAGCTATCGTGTATGGCTCTTCTCCTGAGGAGCTTGGGGCACATAAAATCTCTGCTTTATATCCTAACTCCTTTGCTACTCTTATCATTTTCTCAATTTGTGGAGTTTCCCTGAAAAAATAAGTCTCATTTACGGTTAAATAATCTATAAGTTCTTGTTTTAGATATCTATCCTCTAAAATCTTTGAAAATAAAAGTCTAAAACTAAAAATTTCTCTTTTCCTGCAAAAAATTATCAATTTATTTTTGATTATCTCTTTTTTATTAAAAAAATCTATGCCAGTTTCATTTTTAAAGTACATTATCAAATCTTCAATATCTCTAAAATCCTCTTCTTGCGAAATCTTTTTTTCTTCTTCTATTTGTGGCTTTTTCTTAAAAAAACTAAACATTTAAAATTTTCCTATTTCTTCACATATCTCGTCTATGCTTAATTGTGATGCTTTTGGATTTAGCTCATGCACTGCTTTTGGCATACCATACACGATAGAGCTATCTTCGCTTTCATTTATGCAAACTGCACCATTTTTTGCCAAGTTAAAGGCACCTATCGCTCCATCATCTCCAATGCCAGTAAGTACTATACACATAATTTTTATACTCTTATTAATTTTTGTAGCTGAATTAAATAAAAGATTTACATTTGGTGAGTAGTTAAGCACTTCATTGGATTTGCAAAATATAATTTCATTATTTCGTTCTACTATTTCACAACTATCTAATAAAATGTATATTTTTCGTTCTTGGATTATTTGTTTATCGTTTGAGAGTTCAACTTTTATGGCACAATTATTGTTTAGTTGCTTAGTAAAACTTTGCAAATAACCACTTTGCATATGTTGGGCTATAACGATAGTTGCATCGAAATCTTTTTTTATAGATCTTATAATTTTTTGTATCTGACCTGGACCTCCTGTTGAAGCTCCTATCAAAATTAGTTTTTTGATTTCCAATTATACTTCTTTATTAATTTTTTTGGTATTATACAAGAAAAAAAGGAAATAAGCATGATAAAAAATATAAAAGAGTTTAAGTATTCACCGCTTCAAGCTGGTAAAGGTGGAAAAATGAGTGTTCTTATTGGAAATGATACGGCACCAAATTTTGCCATGAGAAAATTTATAATAAAGAGTAAAGGCTCTATGCCACTACATACAAATAGCGTAGAACACGAGCAGTATGTGCTTGGCGGAAGTGCAAAAGTTGTCATTGGTGATGATGTAAAAATAGCGAAAAAAGATGATATTTTGTTTATTCCCGCTGGTGTTGCTCACTCATATGATGTCGTAGGGGATGAAGATTATGAATTTTTATGTTTAGTGCCAAACAAAGAAGATAAAATCAAAATACTTTCATGAAGCCTAGCATATTAATCACTGGCTGTTCTAGTGGTATCGGATACTATTGTGCTAAAGAGTTACATCAAAATAAGTATAAAGTTTATGCAACAGCAAAAAGCCAAGAGGATGTGGAATTACTTAAAAAAGAGGGATTAAACGCCTTTAAATTGAATGTAACGAATAGTGAAGATATCAAAAAAGCTATAAACTACATAGCAAATGATAACAACAATAAGCTAGATATTCTCTTTAATAATGCAGGCTTTGGGCAACCTGGTGCCTTAGAAGATTTAAGCAAAGATGCTTTGAAAGAGCAGTTTGAAACAAATCTATTTGGAAATTTTGAAGTCACAAAAGAGGCTTTAAAACTTTTAAGAAATTCATCAAACCCAAAAATTATCCAAAACAGTTCTGTTCTTGGTTTTATCTCCATGAAATTTCGTGGAGCTTACAATTCTAGCAAATATGCACTTGAAGGACTTAGCGATACTCTAAGGCAAGAGTTAAAGCCTTTTGGTATACATGTAGTTTTGATAGAACCTGGTCCTATTAGGACTAATTTTAGAAAAAATGCTTATGAAAAATTTAAAAAAGAGATAAAAGTTAAAGGGAGTTTTTATGAAAATGAGTACAAAAATGCTATAAAAAGATTTGAATCAACAAAAGATGACCCTTTTACACTAAAAAGTGACGCCGTTTACAAAACACTTCTTAAAATCATCAACACAAAAAATCCAAAACCAAGATATAGAGTCACATTTCCGACTACTCTTTTTTGGTTCTTAAAGAGAATTTTGAGTACAAAAATGCTAGATTGGGTTTTAAAAAATGTATAAAAATATCAAAACTCCTTGCTATATATGCGAAGAAGAGTTATTGGAAAAAAACTTAAAAATACTTTCACATATAAAGCAAAAAAGTGGTGCAAAAATACTTTTAGCTCTAAAAGGTTTTGCATTTTATCATCTAGAGCCATTAGTTTCAAAATACTTAGATGGCTGTTGTGCTAGTGGACTTTGGGAAGCAAAACTTTCAAATGAAGAGTTTGGTGGCAAAACTCATACATACTCGCCTGCATATAAACAGAGTGAAATTGATGAGATTTTGGATATTAGTGAACATGTGGTATTTAACTCATTTGCTCAATGGAAAAAATACAAAAAAAGAGCGATACACAAAACATCTTGTGGTTTAAGAATAAATCCTGAAACCTCCCATGCTCCTGTTGATTTGTATAATCCTTGCGGAATCAATAGCAGATTTGGTGTGAGTATCAAAGAGTTTGAAGAAGATTTTCTTGATGGAATCGAAGGTTTTCATTTTCATGCTCTTTGTGAACAAGGTGCAGATGAGTTAGAGAGTGTACTTGAAAGTGTAGAGAAAAAGTTTGGCAAATATATACACCTTATGAAATGGGTAAATTTTGGAGGTGGTCATCACATCACAAAAAAGGGTTACGATATAGATAAGCTGATAAACCTCATCATAAACTTTAGAAAAAAATACAGCGTTGAAGTTTACCTAGAACCAGGTGAGGCTGTTGGTTGGAAGTGTGGAGTTTTGGTGGCAACTGTTTTAGATATAGTCCATAATGGCATGGATATTGCCATACTTGATACCTCAGCAGAAGCCCATATGCCCGATACCTTAGCCATGCCTTACAGGAGTGATGTTAAATACTCAGGTTTTGCCAAGGAGAAAAAATTTACCTATAAATTAGCTGGAAATAGTTGTCTTTCAGGTGATGTTATGGGGGATTATTCATTTGACAAACCTTTAAAAACGGGAGATAAAATTATATTTGAAGACCAAATTCACTACTCTATCGTCAAAAATACAACCTTTAATGGTATAAAACTCCCATCTCTTGCTATACTAAGAAAAGATGGAAGTTTTCAGGTGGTAAAAGATTTTAAATACGAAGAGTATAAAAATAGAAACTAAATACTAAAAATCGTACCTCAAAGACATAGCAACTGATGTTTCAGAATGCTCCACTTTTAGGGCTCCTAGTGAGCCTATTGTATTGATTGTATTGCTTGGAGAGTACAAAATATCCATATCTAGAGATAATTTTTTTGTTATTTTTGCTCCTCCTCCAACGCTAAAATGGTTTTGCGAAGTTGCAGGAAACATGAGATAATTAAATAGATTTAAAGCTTTTCCTTTTGCGGTTATGCCACTATATTGGGTTATTGGAGTTTTTGCATAGTTATATCCTACGCCATACCAAGTTCCATTTTTTTCATATTTTGCCCCAAAGGCATATACATTTTGATTTTTCCAACCAAAATCCCTATATCCTTTTGCACTACCCCATTTTATCTTTTT